>JANXQR010000145.1 GCA_025353435.1 Acidobacteriota bacterium
AACGGCATAACCCATAAAATCGACCCCAAAACCGACGGCGAGCGCGACTACATCCGTGACAGCCTCACCCAAACCGGCATGGTGGTCAAGACCGACTACATTACTCCCGCCGATCCCGTTCTCGACGCACACGCAGCGACAGGCGCGGAGTTTACGTCGGACGGTCGCACGCTGCTGGTCTATCTGGCCTCGGCTACGGGCAACGTGTCCGCCGCATTCGGCGACATTTTTTGCTCAGTCCTCAAGCAGAACACCGCGGCGTCAAGTTCGTGGGGCGCTTGCTCTCATTACATCGACTCTCCTGGGAAAGAAGACCTCAAGCTGGCGCCACTGACCGCCAAATATCGTGTTCTGATTGTGCCCGGAATCATGAGTTCGTGCGTGTCGGATACGCCTGCGTTTCAGGAGGGGCAGGAAGTGCTGAAGACTCAGTACGGCATGGACGTGGCGCTGCTGCAGGTTCCCAATGACTCCAGCGAGTCGAATGCGAAAATGATTGGCCAGTATCTGCGCGACCATAAGTCCAGTGACGGCAAGAAGTACATCCTCGTGGGTTATAGCAAGGGAGGGCCGGATGTTCAGACCGCGCTCGCGGAGGAGTCGGGCATTGCGGAGCAGGTGGCTGCATTCATTACCGTCGCCGGAGCATCGGGTGGCTCGCCGATCGCCGATCTGCTGCCTCAATTAGCCGAGAAATACATGAAGATGAATCCGATCAAGAGCTGCCAGGGCGATCTCGCCACTGGGTTCAGAAGCCTCAAGCGAGAAACGCGCCAGGCATTTCTCGCGGCCCATCCAAACCCCGTAGTGCCCACCTACTCGATTATCGGGAAGGCCGATTCGTCCACCACGTCGAAGGCGCTTCTCGAGACATGGCGCATGCTGTCGGCGTATGGCGGCGATGAGGATGGGCAGCTTCTCAAAGACGACGCGATTGTGCCTGGCGCAAAATACCTGGGCGCCGCGCTGGCCGACCATTTCGCTGTCGCGCTGCCCTTTGACAAATCCACAGACGCGGCCATCCGCTCCCAGATGGACAAGACGACCTATCCCCGCGCGGCACTTCTTGAATCCCTGATCCGGTTTGTTACTGCGGATCTGGAGCAGAATGCAGCGGGCGCTCCGCCGAACTAGAACGCGAAGATTCGGATCGTGGGCCATCAAATCCAGAAGCCTTTAGGCCGCGGTGTTTTTGTTTCTATGCGCCGCCATTTGTGGGATAATTTGCAGGCTTGGTTCTCTCCGAATTTAGAACGCCCTCGCATTAAGCGCGCAAGATAAAGGGCGATAGCAAAACCCCGGTCTGTGTTCCACTTTCCCCCCACATCCGAGGTCCCATGAGCAACATCAACGGCAAGGTCTACGCGATGAATGCCATCACTCCCATGAAGCCATGGAAGACGTGGATTCTGCGCGTATTTTTCTTCCTGCTGGGGCACATCAAGCCGATGCGGAAAGACCTGGTTGACTTGTCCTTCATCGAGTTTGCGCGATGGGTGGTGCTGCCTCGCAACGGATTTCCATACCTGGGCAACGGGCAGGAGCCGGAAGAACTGAAGTACGACTACCTGCTGTTCTTCAGCAATTTCAACGGCACGTGGAACCAGTACATCGACGCCTTCTCGGCAGTGTTGAGCAAGGGCCTGAACCTGGTGTGGCGGTGGAGCGAGAAGTTCCCCGGATCAGTGCCTGTGACGTTGTTCAAGGAGTACATTGCGCGCGTCCAGTTTGATACGGACTATTACTACACGGCGTATCCCCATGCTACGGCGAACGATGTGAAGTCGGCGCATATTGTGCAGGCCTCGCTGGAACAGTTGGAACGGCAGGCGGAGCAGTGCAACCCGCAGCAGTTTGCCGATGCCTATCTTCAGTTTGTGATTCAAGTGCAAGCCCACGTCGGCGAGACAGGCGAAGCGCCAATCGCCGGATAGAGAAGACAGTTATGTCGAACAAGAACGGCAGTGTCTACGGACTTACGATACTCTCGCCGATCATCGAAGATGAGAAGGCGACACCTTCGCACGATCTGCAGATCCGCAACTACCTGGCCCAATTGGATACGCGTGAGGGCAGCCCGTTTGCGTTGGCTCCGGGCACGCACCTTGCGCGGCTGGTGGTGATGGACGACGTGATTTACGTGGGTATGCCGGCTTGTGAAGAGCACCTGAAGTCGAAGTACCTGGTGTTTGAGTCGAACCTTGATGGCGACCTCGATACTTATCTCGGCGGGCTTGCCGACACGGTGCCGGAACACATGGACGCGATATGGCAACACTGCGTTGGCTATCCTGGCGCGAGGAATCGGCAGGCATTTATCGACTACATGAAGGCCTGCCAACTGGAGACGACTTTCTACTTCGCGGCGGTGAACGACAAGTCGGTTACCGAGACGCTGCGCGCGCTTCAAACGCAGACGGCGGTTGCCGATTTCATTGCGACGCATCAGGGTGCGGATGCGGCCACGCTGCAACGGGAGTTCATTCAGTTTGCGGCTCATCTCAAAGCGCAGCCGGTTCCGAGGCCGGGATCGATGGGCCCACATCGGGCAATCAAGACAGGCGGTCGAAATGAGTAAGCTCAACGAGACCGATATTCAGGGGTTTGTGTTGCGCGGCTATAACCTGCCGGTGGCGCGCTATTTCTTTCTGCAATTGAATGAGGCGGCGCGGGCGCGCAAGCTGATGGCACGACTGCTGGGCGAGATAACAACCGGTCAGCGCTGGGATGGAGCCAAGCCGCAGAGCACGGTGAACATCGCGTTTACGCATCGCGGCCTGCAGCATCTGGAATTGCCGGACGCAACGATGCTGACCTTTCCGGTGGAGTTTCAGCAGGGCATGAGGCATCGCGCGGAAATTCTGGGAGATGCCGGAGTGAATGCTCCGGAGCATTGGGACGAAGTGTGGCGCGATGATCGCGTGCACGCGTGGGTGGGCATCAACGGCCTGACGCTGGAGGCGCTTGATGAACGCTGCACGGACCTTGTTGCGATGTTTGAAGAAACGGGCGGGGCTGTGGTGCTGGACACGCAGGACGCGTCCGCGGTAGTGATTGAAGGCAAGCCGACAAGCAAGGAACATTTCGGCTACACGGATGGATTCGGAAATCCCGACTATCTGGGCGTGGAACGGAGTTCGCAGCCAGGACAAGGCAAGCTCTTGCCCGATGGAACGTGGGCGCCGCTGGCAACCGGCGAGTTGCTGCTGGGCTACGCGGATGAAGCGGGCGAGTTGCCGGTGGCACCGGTGCCGCATCTCTTTGCCAGCAACGGGACGTTCATGGTCTATCGCAAGCTGCACCAGAATATCGCCAGCTTCACCGACTATATGAAGCAGCAGGCGGTGCTGCTTCGCGCTGTCCACCCGACTTTGTCCGGCGA
>JANXQR010000018.1 GCA_025353435.1 Acidobacteriota bacterium
TGCTCCAGATTTGCAAGGCTGTGTGACATGTTCTCCTCGCCGGTCTCTATTGCTTTCTGCCAGAGGGGCGCGCCACCGCGTTCGATGCTGACCTCACCAAGAATTGAGCGAAACTCGGCGCCGACGACCAGTTCCGGACCAATGCTGCAGTGGCGAAGCTTGGAACCTGCGAGGTTCAAATAATTACGCTGTTCGAAACGGTGGTCAGAGAATTCATTCCCTGCGCACATGCCGATGCGGTGCGGTGTGCCGTCGCTTGAAATGAGGTAGATTCCGGCGATTTCCGCCTCTTCGCCGCCGTCCTCGGCGTATGCCGGAACCGTGAGCGGAGCCGATGGAGGCAGCAGGATGTCGCCGTGTCCTTTATAGAACCATTCGGGCGCTGCGCCGATTTCGCCCTCGGTAGGGCGACCGCCGGCGAGGCCCAATTCAAACATGCGCATACTGTCTGTCACGGGTCTTGTGGCGTCGGCTTGGGCATGCATGGCTTGTCGGTCTTTCGCGCTGCCGAGATGAGTCAACCCCGTGCCAGAAACCAGTACACGCTCGGGTCTGCCGGGAACATCAATGGGCGAGAGCAGTCGCCATTCACCTTCGGTAGAGTAAACATCGTCGTAGCAAAGTGAGTCACCGGTCGCGAGGGATTGGGCCCTCCGGGAGAGCGAAGCACCTTCACGAATGCAGGTCGACGCCAATTCATAGATCGACTCCACGCCAATTAAACAGAGCAAATGGGGCTCGTCCACAAGTGACACTCTACGCGCGGAGCCGTTGCCGATCTGTACCAGTCGCACCAATTGCACGTCCTCCTACTCGATGACCTTGAACCGTTTCAATGACTCTTCGTTTACGGTCAAACCCAGGCCGGGAATTCCATCGTCGAGGTTGATAAAACCGTCAGTGGGGACCGGTTCTCCGTCGAAGATATACCAGAAGAGTTCGTTGCCGACCTCCACGTCTACTTTTGGGAAAAACTCCGCGATAGGGCAGTTGAGGCTAGCCATCACCACGTGGTAGTTGTGCATTTGGCCTGCGTGTGGCACTACGGGCACCTGGAAGGATTCGGCAAGTGCTGAGATCTTTCGCGCCTGGCTGATGCCGCCCACGCGATTGGTGTCGAACTGAATGTAGTCGAGAGCGTTGGCCTCGAGCAGTTCGCGGAAACCGAAGATTGTGAATTCATGTTCTCCACCCGCGATGGGAACGCGGCCGTAGCTCTTCAACTCTTTGTAGCCTCGCGTGTCGTCTGGAATCACCGGTTCTTCAAGCCAGCGCAGGTGGAACGGCTCCAGGAGCGGCAACATTCGCTTTGCGTAGTCCAGCGTCCAGCCCATGTACGCGTCGGCCATCAAGTCGATCCCGTCGCCAATTACCTCCCTCACCGTGCGTATGAGTTCGACGTTCTTCTGCATTCCGCTAGCGCCATCGACCGGTCCCCATCCGAAGCGCAGTTTCATGGACTTGTAGCCTTCGGATTTATAGCGTTCCGCTTCGGCACGAAGCTCGGGGATTGGCATGGCATAGAGCCGGCTGGCATAGACGGGAATCTTGTCCTTGGTCCGGCCGCCTAAGAGGCGAAAGACGGGTTGCTTCGCGCTCTTGCCGAGCAGATCCCATAAAGCAATGTCAACCGCGGAGATGGATGCCATGGCCACACCCTTACGGCCAAAGGCGATTGTGCGGCGATACATCTGCTGCCAAAGGTACTCCGTGTCCCATGGGTCGGCACCGATCAGGAGCGGCTTGAGGTAGGTATCGATGAGGGACTTGGTGACGAGGGGAGATAGCGCTGCGTTGCCCAGGCCGACCTCACCGCTGTCTGTAAATATTTCCACCAAAACCCAGCCGTGAAATGCGAAGTTGCCCATGGAAGCTTGGCGGAACGCAACCAGATCCATTGGATTAGTGCAGAAGTGTGGAGGCAACGGGACAGTCGGGCCTTCCCATTGAACGACGCGCGTACGCACATCAGTAATCTTCATGCGTGGCTCTCAATCTCCCTGAGGTCTTCGGTTCGAAGTGGTTGGATCTTGCCTCCCAAAAAAACGAGGACAAGGAAGCCGATAAGGTGAAATGTTCCAATCGCGGCGAACAGCACGCTGTAACTGAAGCCATGTCCGAGCAGCGCTCCGGCGATGAGGCCGAAGATAGCGCCGCCGATCGATCCGCCAAAGCCAACCAGACCGGATACGGTGCCAACTGCCGACAGCGGGAAAACGTCAGCAGGTATCGTCATTATCAGGCCCGACCACGACTGCTGCGCAAAGAACGTGACACTGAAGAGCGCCAACGCATACGAAACCGGCACAAGGGGGACGAACATCACCGCCGGCATCATCGCCGCATTGATTCCCAGCACGAGCTTTCGCGAGAGATTGAGCGATCGTCCGCTTCGCAGGAGGCGGCTCGAAGACCAACCTCCAAGAATGCTCCCAATGCCCGACGCGGCATACGGAATCCAAGCGTAGTAGCTGACGTGCTTGATGTCGAAGCCGCGCGCATCATAGAGGTATTTGGGCAACCAGAAGAGCATAAAGTACCATGCTGAGTCGCTCATGAACTTTGCAAATACGAGACATTGAAAACTGCGCAGACTCACGATTTCGTGGAACGACAGGCGTTTTGCCAGTTGACGCGTTTCGATCAGACTGACTGAGACACGAGCTTGGTTTCCGCGGTACAGCGCTGCCCAACCCAGCACCCACACCAATCCGATGGCTCCGGCGGAAAAGAACACCGCACGCCATCCACTGTAGATCAATAGCAAACCGATAAGAGGTGGCGCCAGAAGGGAACCGACCGCAGTTCCTCCATTGATTAAACCCATCGCTGTTGCGCGATCTTGCGGCGGCAACCACTCCGATACCACACGAGTAGCCGCTGGGAATGCGCCACCCTCTCCCATCCCCAGCAAAAAGCGCATCACCAACAACCAGGCAAATGATGTGGCAAAGCCATGCAGCATGCACGCCAGCGACCACCAAAGCATGATCAGCGTAAAGCCGAGTCGAGTGCCGAGCTTGTCAAGCATGCGGCCGCCGATTGCGTACAAGGCCGCGTAAGAAAGCAGAAAACCGGTTTGAAGATAGGAGAATTGCTGGTTTGAGATCGGGATCGTGCGCTGTATGGCCGTAATCGCGACTGAAACGGTCTGCCGGTCAAAATAGCTTATAGCGATTGCCGCTGTCGCAAGCGCAACGAAAACCCAGCGCTGTGCAGGTTTGCTTTCAGGTGCATCGATTTGATCTTTCTCGGCCATCGCAGAATCATTGTGAATCGGGTCATCTCCATTCGTCCAGGATGCTCGACCGAATCTCATCAATCCCTCTCAGGGTTTGGAGTCCAAGACCAGCAAGAGGCGCATCCTGCGGAGTCGACGTTCAGAACGGAAGTCGCACTCAGGTCGTTCTCAGAGTTTGACGTTGTATGCAAATCGGTATTTGTTTACTCTCACGGCTGAGCATTCGTTCCTGAAACG
>JANXQR010000191.1 GCA_025353435.1 Acidobacteriota bacterium
AATTGGCGGAGTTGACACTCACGGGGCGCATCCCCAGTACAACCTGGTGGAAGGCAACGTGATGACTCAGTTCTACGGCGATGCTGTTTGGGGCAGTTCAAGCGACACCACTGCGTTCCGCGATTGGTTCGTGGGAACAAACCATGTATGTGCTCCCGTATCCGGCCGTGGAACGGTGAACTGTTCAGGCAAGAACGGTTATTACGGATACCAGGCCGCGCGTGCTGTGCAATTGTCCTATCTCTCGACGCGAAACAACTTTATCGGCAACCTTTTGGGCAGCAGCCAGATGCAGGCGATCACCGTGAACAACCTATTGATTCCTCAAAGCGCAAGGGTGGAGTTCCCCCAGGTACGGAACTATAGTGCCGCACAATTGTGGACATTCGGGTATGGAAGTGAAGGCGATAACGGGCTGAGCACGGGCTGCGGAGGGGGCGTTCCGCCGTGTCATCTTGAGGGCAACTCAGCCCGCCAACTGCTGCACGGTAATTACGAGAATCTTGGAAATACCCCAGTATGGGCGTCGGGTTTGCCCCAAACTCTGCCGGCATCGTTCTATCAAGGTGCCAAGCCCGCCTGGTGGGGAACGCTGCCCTACCCGGCGATTGGGCCGGATGTGACAGGCGGATCCGGACCGGGTTCGCATAGCTTCGGAAATCCCGCCCAGTATTGCTACACAAAAATCATGGGCGGCGTGGACGGGGGGCAGGGAACTCCGCTGCCATTCAACGCCGGCAATTGCTACGTTACCGACAAACTCGCGTCCAATCCTCCAGCCACGGGTGGACTGCTGATCGGCATGTTGCGGCGGTAGGCCACGGCTCGGCCGGTGTATCACCGGCCGCCCACTTCCAGGTACGGATTTCTGAATGTTTGTCACCTGGTTACTTAAGTGGCGTTCGAAATACTCCCCTATTAGTGGGATATTGCGCTGGAGCAAAGTCTCTTAGGCTGAACAGGATAAGCCCCTGTGTCGGCCGGGGAAGGTGTATGCCGGCAGTTCCTTAGGTTTAGTTCCCCAGATTCAATGGGTTAAAGGGGTGTGAGAGCCCTTAAACTTCTAGACAATGCGATTGCATTTCCCCGTTGCAATTGGCAAGAAACTTTGTGCGGGGCCGGCAATTCTTCAGAAATCCGTCCGAAATGGCGGTTTTCAAGAAGTTGAGTGAAGAACCATGAACCGGCATCATTACAATTCGTTGGCTTTTGTGCTTCTCGTGAGCGCGAGCAGTTTCTTGGCCTGGGGACAGAACTCGGAGCCGCCCACCTCGAATCCGACACAGGCCGAATCTCCCACTCCCGTGAAGGCTGAGGAACCGTCCGCCGGTACTTCGGCAGTAAGCGACGTGACTGGGAAGTCCGATCCACAGTTGAAGCCCAATCCTCTGGAAGCCCTGCGTAAGTTTGAACCGGCGGCGGACGAAGAGTACCGACTCGGCAAGGGCGACGAGATCACCATTGATTTTTCAGGACGGACCGAACTGCAAGCCAAGCTGGTGGTGGGGCCCGACGGCCGCATCACGCTGCCACTCGCGGGAGAGATCATGCTCGCGGGACTCACTCGAACGGAAGCCGCCAAGGCCATCGAGGGCGGACTCGCATCTTTCTATTCGAATCTTTCGGCGCAGGTGACGGTGAACAAGTACACGGCGAATCGCGTCTTATTGCTAGGAGCGGTCGACCATCCGGGGCCCATGCTGTTTGACGGCGTGCCCACCCTTCTCGAAGCCATCACGCGGGGCGGTTTGCCGACCGTTGGTCCGGAGAAGAGACCTCAGATTCCCGACCAATGTGCAATTTACCGGGGAAGCGATCAGGTGATTTGGGTGCAACTGCGCTCTCTAATCGATTCGGGGAACCCGCTGGCCGACCTGCGGCTTCGTCGCGACGACGTAATTTACATTCCCGATCCGGCCGCTCGATTTGTCTCAGTCCTGGGAGAAGTGCAGCATCCGGGCGCCGTCCCGCTGACCGCCAACACCACCCTTGCGAGCGTGCTGGCGAATGCGGGCGGAATTACCGACAAGGCCGGCGGCAGCCCGAAGATTCAGATTGTGGACCCGACCGGGGGCACCACTCGAACCGTCGCGTTTCACGACCTGCTGAATCCGGCAAAGAATCTTGAATTGAATCTCAAACCGGGCGAAATCATTTACGTTCCGCAGTCCGGATTCTCCCGTGCCACCTATTACCTGGAACGCCTGAACCCGATGACGCAAATGGCCATGGTGATGTCCTACGCCGGGGTGCTATGAGCGCAATGCGTCCAAGCCGCGGGCAGGACGAGCTTCAGGCCGGCGGAATGCCGCTTGAAACGGGCAGTGTTTCTGTTCGCCCCGTGCAGCCCCTGAATCCAACCCAGGCTTTTTTCAACCTTGACGTTTTGCGAAGCCTGCAGCTTCATCGCAGCTTGGCTTTCGGAATATTTGCGCTCGCAATCCTGTTGACCGCCGGTTATTTAGCCAAGAGTTGGAATCGCTACTCGGCCAAGAGCCTGGTTTACGTGCAACCTGCGCCGCCTCGCCTTATGGACAATGGGCCGTCGCAGCGCTGGCCCTATGATTCGAACACCTACGAGTCCTATATTCAGCAGCAAATCCACAATGTAACGCGCCCCGATGTGCTTATTGCAGCGGTGAAAAAGATTCCCGGCTGGCAGGATGGTTCAGAGACGGAGCAAGCTGCGGCTGCGCGACTGGACCGGGCAATAGAGGTGGTGCGCGAGGGCGCTTCCTACCAGGTGTCGATTACTGCCAAGGCGGGGGACGCTGCGCTGGCGGCCAGGATGGCGAATGCCGTTGCGGAGAGCTTTATTGAAAGTGCAACGCGCGAATTGAGGTCGGGCGATACGCAGCGGATCGCGTTGCTCCGCGAGGAACGGGAACGGATTCTGAAGGAACTGGCGGCGGATCGCTCCGAACAGGGGGATCTGAACAAGAAGCTGGGAATCGCTGCGGTCGCGGGCAATACACCGGATCCTTACGACGAGCAGATTACGTCTGTCCGGTCGGAACTGGTGAAGGCACGCACTGCCAACGATGAAGCGGCAGCGCGGCTCACAAGCCTGGCCAAATCGGGCACCTCGACCGCCGCAATGGACGCTGAAGCCGATGAGATCGTTTCTACAGACGCGGGTATGGTCAGCATGAAGACCGCTTTAAATAAGCGGCGCTCCGACCTGATCTCGCAGATGGCGAATCTGACCCCAAATCATCCGCAGTACAAGCAGGACGCGGATGAGCTTGCCAAGATTAACACGTCAATCGACGCCATCACGAAGGAGCTTCGCGACAAGGCGTCTGAGCATATTCAGCAACGATTGAAGAACGATCTCGAACGCACATCCGGTGTGGAAGCCAAGCTGAACGCGCAATTGGGGCAGCTGACGGGCGCGGCGGGATCGGCAACACCGAGACTGCAGCGCTCCAATGAACTGGCAACCGATATCGTACGGCTGCAGAACCGGTTCGCGATCGTTGACGAGCAGTTCCGCAACCTGACCATGGAGAACAACGCGCCCGGCGCTGTCTACGTTGCGTCTGCTGCGACGCCACCGCTGAATGCCGATCATGTGAAAATGTACCGAAATGCACTGATAGTTTTGATGCTGGGCCTGGTGCTCGGCCTGGGTGCGGCACTGATGGCGCACAATTTGGATCCCCGCATTTACGTTGCTAAAGATGTCGAACGCATTCTGGGATTCGCTCCCATGGCAATGCTGCCTGATTTTCAAGAAGTGGGTACAGGGGTTTCGGAGGAATACCTGCTCCGGCTTGCCGCCGCGGTCGAGCACGCGTACCACGAAGGGGCCCTGAAGAGCTGCATCTTCACCGGTGTGGCACCAGGTGCGGGCGCAACCACCGTGGCCACGCGCGTAACCGACATGCTGCAGGCCATGGGACGCGAGACGGTGCTGGTGGATGCCTCCGGGATGTTGCCGGCAGAGTCGAACGGCGAGCCCTCGGGCAGCACGGACCTGGTAGCGGCGCCGCGAGGAACCCGCTCAACAGCACTGCTCCAGCAGATGGCCGACATGACTTCCGCGAACTGTATCGTAGTCACCGACACGGCCCCTCTGCTGGTTTCTGGAGAGACCGAATACCTGGCGCGATTCGTGGACTCGGCTATTGTTGTGATCGAGTCGGGCGTGACCACGCGCACGCAACTGCGTGACCTTGCCAGGACGTTGCAACGTCTCGAGGTCTCCGCGGTAGGTTTCGTCCTGAATCGCGTTTCGCTGGACAAGGCAAATTCGTCCTTCCGAGACTCAGTACAAGCCGTCGAAATGCACCTGCGAACGCAAGCCCGTTCGTTTGCCCGCAGTGCTCCCAGGAATCCTGAGACTGTGCAACGGAATCCGCAGCCAGCGCATCGAGATCCGCAGCCGCCTCCACCAGCGGAAAGGCAGCCGATCGCCGAAGTACGGGTGCCGCAGAACCAGCGGAGGACTGATTTTGCGCCGGAGCCCATTGAAGAGCCAGCCGATGCCTTTGTGCGTGACTTGGGAGCTGCCGTAGCGCGGAGTCAGGAACGCAAAGCAGCCAAAGAGTCTTCTGCAAGGCCGACCTCCTCGGGACGACCGAGGGAAGACGATCCCCAGCCCGACGGTTACCCCGGACGGGTTGTTGCGTCGGAGACAGCGAGGGCGCCCGATTTTTCTTCCGCTCGGACAGCCGAGCCGCAGCCAGCGTACACCGCGCATCGGTTTATCACCCCGGAACCTTCCTACGAGCCGCCGCGGTCATTCGAGCCATCGCAGCCAATCGTGAGCGGTGTCAGCGTGGAGGCGAGCGCACCAACTCCCAGGCCTGCCCCAACAGTACAGGCGTCGTCGTCTCCTTTTGTTCCAATGGAGCCCGCCGAGCCGCACTCAGAATCGACGCCAACGCGCCCCGCCGCGCCTTCAATGTCGGCTCAGATTCCGCGCGGACGAGAGACCAAGCGGACCGCTCCGCCTGCAACCGTATCTTCCCGCATTGAAGAGGGGCCAATTCCGCACTATGTCTCGCCTGTGCCGGAGGCCGTTCGCCCCAAGTCCTCGGCCCCGCAGCCGGTGACGATGGAGGGGCGCACGAACTCTTCTCCATCTCCATCAATACCGGCACAACCGCCGGCCAACCCATACATGGCATCTGCGGCACAACGCGCAAAACCTGTAATCGAGTCAGCAACCATTCCATCGAAGTTCAATTCTGCGGCGCCTGCGGGGGCCAGTGGCATGTTTGGTAAGGCGCCAGCTAGTCCCGCCCCGGCACGCCCTGGAATCTTTTCCGCAGACTCTCGGCCGGAAACACATGCCGCCGTGGTCTCATCAATTCCCACCCCTTCTCAAGACTTCCGCATCTCGGAACTGCCACCATCTACGTCGGTAATTCCTGCCCACCGTCCTGCGCCGCAAGATCCAGTTGCCGAAGAAGGCGATGACCTGCCCTATAGCGCCGCGTCTCGACTTGGGGGGTTAAGAAATTTGCTGGTATCGCTCGGCATGAAGGCCGTAAACGCGGAATCAGAATTTCCAGATAGAGCTGACGGTATGGAACCCACGTTTGAACGGAATCCTGAGCGTGCGGTCTATGCCGAACCGATCAGTTACTCGACTGCACGCGGTGTTGGCGAAACATTGCCGCCGGATCCGACCTTGGTAAAAGCTAAGCCTGAATTTCTGCCGCCAAAGCCGGTCGTCGAGACCGCCGAGCGGGATAAGGAACTACCTCGCCCCGTTCCGAAACGCCTTCGCTGGGATGCTCCAGACGATGTGGAGACTCTTCCCTCTTGGCGTGGTCAGTATCGCAAGCGGCGGTAGCAGCAGCGGCTCAAAATGGGAAAAAAAGGGCGTCGGCCTGCTCCATCGATCCTGATTCCAGAACATCGGAATCATCGCTCATGCGTCTAACACGGAGGAGAAATCCTCAATGGCCCTGTTCCGCAATCCGCAACATGAGTGGCATGCGGCACAGAATTTATCACCCGTGTAACATAGCATGATGCACAATCGCTAAAGGGAGATTCAGTCGTGCCGCGTATCCACTTTCAACAACAGCTCGCCGAGCTCAAAGACAAACTTCTCGCCATGGCCGCGTTGTCGCAGCAGGCGATGGAGTCGGCGGTGGACGCGTATTTGCAGCGCGATCTAGGCCTTTGCCAGTATGTCCGTCAGAACGAAACCGCCATCAACACCGCCCAGCGTGAGCTGGACGAAATGGCCTATGAACTGCTCTCGCGGGAGCAGCCGATGGCGATCGACCTCCGTTTCATCCTGGCTGTGATCAAGATCAACGGCGATCTGGAACGCATCGGCGATCAGTCGGTGGCAATTGCGCGCCGCACCCGAGAAGTAGTCGAAATCGAGTCTACCGAGCTTCCCGTGGACTTTGAAGCGATGGGTGAGTGCACGAGCCGCATGATTCGGTCGGCGATTCAGTCACTGCTTGAAGGCGATGCGCGCCTTGCCGATTCAGTGCGCGAGATGGATGACGAAGTGGATCGCATCAACCGTCGCGCCCACACTGAACTCCTGCAACTGATTCAAGACCAGCCCAGGAATACGCAGCAGGCGATGAACGGCCTGTTCGTGGCTCGCTCGCTGGAACGGATCGCTGACCACGCTTCGAACATCGCGACCGACGTGATCTTCTGGATCCGCGGCGCAGACGTGCGCCACCAACTCAGCATGGCGATGGACTGAAAACGCTTAAATGTAGATTTGATAACTGAAGAAGACATGCGGGGAGTCATCTCGAGATGACTCCCCGCATGCTTTTCACCACATCTATTTGGCGAATCAGCGAGTGGTTTCGTAGAGGAACCAGGCACGCCGTTCGGCTTGGTCAATCCAGGTTTCGATGAGGCTCGTAGTGGCGTAGTCATTTGCCGCACTCGTTGTTTCATGTGCGGCTCGCAGGTTGTCCGCGAAGGCGCGATTGTCGGCCTCCAGTTCACTCAGCATCTCGTCAGCAGCGACAAAAGCCTTGTCATTATCGGAAATCCGCTTGACGTTCGAGATTTCGCCGATCGAGTGCAACGTTGTACCGCCGATCTTGCGCACGCGTTCCGCAATATCGTCGCCAATTCCAAAGATCTGATCCGCATGCTCGTCCAGCATCAGATGGTAGTCGCGGAAGTGTGGTCCATTCATGTGCCAGTGGAAGTTCTTTGTCTTGATGTAAAGCGCATATACATCGGCAAGTAGGGGGTTGAGAGCGCGGGTGATGCTTTGAACGTCCTCCGGTGAGAAGCCGCCGGGAGCGGTCACATTCGCGTTGTGAAGTGTCTCCGTTGCCATCTTTCTCCTTTTCAGGAATTGCACCCACGGTGAAAGGGGAAGTGAGCGCCTGTTCCCGCATCCTTAGGATGCGAAATTTGCCACGTTTGATTCTTCGTCGATTTCGAAGGCGAAGAAAAGCGGCGCCACCTCGGTCACAGGGTCGACG
>JANXQR010000194.1 GCA_025353435.1 Acidobacteriota bacterium
GTGGCAGCTCTCGCAGGTGGTGGGGAAGCCGGATACCAGGTGGTCGAACACCGGGGTTTTGAAATCCTGTTGATGGCAGGAGTAGCAGGCTGTGGATAAGCCGCGGAACTGCCCGCTGGCGGCGCTTTTGTGGCATGCTTCGCACTCCACCATGGCGTGCGCGCCGACGAGCGGAAACCTGTTTTGGTGATTCTGAATGTCTCGATTGGAGATTTGCCAGCCTTTTGCGGAGTGGCAACTTTCACAATTCGTGCCGAATTGGCGGCGATGGATATCGGCATGGCAATCGGCGCAATGGGTACTTACATTCTGGAAAACGAGAGAGGCGTGGCACTTGATGCAGCCTACGTCCTTGTGCATTCCCCGCAACGGATAGCGGGTGTTGTCGTGATTGAACTCGGGGATGGCGCGGATCGGCTTCCAACTCGAGTACGTGTGACAATTCTGACAAGGGATGGAGAGGGGTCCGTGGGGACTGGTCACCTTGGCGCGCGGAGCTGAAACGGACTGTGCCGATGCGGTTACCGGAGTCGGAGCTTGCGGGTCCTGATGTGCCGAGGTTCGCGCAATCCCAGGAGCCAATAGCATGGCTATGGCCAAGACTGCACATGCGCGCGAAATCAACCAGGCTCGTTTCATTTGGGGTACCTGCCTTTGGTCGTTGCCAAGTCGCAAGATCACGAGCAATCGGACCAATGCAATAAAAACCGCAATACCCTCAGCGCCACGAGAACTGCCGGAGCGCAATTTAGATGCGCTGTTCGCCCAAGACCGGACTTAGCAAAGTAGTGCATGACGATGCAAATAAGTCATTGCGCCAAATCAATGTGCGCCTATCCGATTTCACAATCTAAAACCAGTAGCTCCCAACGAAGTCGTCCCCGAAACAAACACCGGGAGTGAAAGCACGCACTGCACCTTAGACCTCCAGGGGGCAGAAAAGTTAATCACACGTCTCTGTGATGTTTGTTGGACTGAACGGCGGGACACGGGCGGGGGCGCCGCCTTCCGAATTCACAACCTGAGACCTGGAGACCACAACCAGAAGGCGCTGGGGTCGGCGTGCTTATTCGTTGGTTTGGGCTCCACGCGGATTATTTAATGCAATCGAAAGTTGGTTTGGCCTCAAATGGATTGGTTTGGCTCCCATGATGATTGGCGGCTCACTCAGGGGTGATCGGAGCTCATTCTGGTTTCCAGTCGATGGCGTAGATGTCGGCGCCGCCGAGGTCGCGCAGCAAGAGGATGGAGCCGTCGGGGGCGACGGTGCTCCATGTGGACCAACTGCCGGTGGCTTGAAAGGCGCTGAGATCGAAGACCTTCTCTTCCTTCATGTCGGCGAGGCGGACGCGAAAGAATGCGGGCTTGGATCCGGTGAAGCGATTGAAATAGACGCTGCGCTCGTCGGGAGAGAAGAAGGGATAGTTTCCGTCCTGGGCGAGGATTTGGCGTTTGCCGGTTGTCCTGTCGAGAATTTCGAAGGTGGTGCTGTCCGCGGCTGAGCCGATGAGGAAACGGCCGGAGGGCGAGACGAGGGTTCCCTGCAGATGTTGCGACCCTGGCAAGGTAGCAATTTTGCCGCTTTCCAGATTTAGCGTTCTCAACTCGTCCCATTGCGGACTGCTCAGGACAAGTGTCTTGCCGTCTGGAAGCCAGGATGCGTCGGTGGTTTCATCGGCACCGGAGTCGATGCGGCGGTAGAGGCCGCCGTTGGCGGAGACGACATACTCCTGCCATTTGTCGCCGCGGTGGGCGCGTGCGAGAAAGGTGAGCTGAGTGCCGTCGGGCGACCACTTGGGGACGAGGGCGTGCATGGTGGAATCGGTGAGCTTGAGGGCGCTGCTGCCGTCGATGCGGGCGCGCCAGAGAATGCCTTCGGGGTAGGTGACATAGGCAAGCCAGCGGCGGTCGCGGGAGAAGTCCAACTGGTCAGCCGAGATGCCGCCAAGATAGGGGGAGAACTGGTGCGTTGACGCGTTGTAGCGGAGCAGCTCGCCTCTGCGCTGCGTGCCGACAGCGAACAGGCGCTGATTGTCGGTGCTGAAAACCGGGAGGTCGAATTCGATGGGACCGGCTGTGAGTTGAATTGGATTTCGGTCGGGGCCGCTGGAGGGCGGATTGTGTGGAAGCAGCCAGATGTCGCGGCCACTTTCACTGGCGGCGCTGAAGGCGAACCAGCGCGCATCGTGGCTCCACCCCATCATCCATTCCCACTTGGGGAAGGTTGAGGCAGGCAACAGGGGATGCATTCCGGAGCCGTTGGATTGAACCTCCCAGAGTTCGTTGGTATGGCGGGTGGAGTCATTCAGGGTGAATCGGAGGAGGTCGCCTTTAGGGGACCAGCG
>JANXQR010000239.1 GCA_025353435.1 Acidobacteriota bacterium
GCGCCGCTGGTGATGCAGAAGCAGGAGCCCACGCGGGACGCTGCCGAGCAATATGTCGACAAGTACCTTGCAAGGACTATGGCGGCGACTGACGCGAATGACATGATCTATTACTTGAACGCAAGTCGGAACTACGATCCCGCGCCGAAGCTGGGGACGATTACTGCGCCGGTGCTGTGGATCAATTCGGCAGACGACTTTATCAACCCGCCCGAGTTGGGGGTCGCAGAGAAGATGGTGAAGCGCATGCCGCATGCGCGGTTTGTTCTGATTCCAATTTCCGATGCCACGCGGGGTCACGGCACACACACCGTTGCGGCTGTGTGGAAGGATTACTTGGCGGAGTTCTTGCGTGAGACCGAGCCACGATAGATGAGTCGAAAAAAAGAGACCGTGCCGGACTCGCCATCAGCCTCCGGCACGGTTCAACCTACTTGGTTGAAGGAGGACTCTGCTTCCCTAGCGGTTGTCCTTGTCATGATCAAGGTCGAAGGGAGGCGTGAGGCCGGTGTAATCGCCGATCTGCTTGGCATCGTATGGGCCATTGAGCTGGTTGAAACCGTTCCCGCCGACGTTGGTCATTCCTTGCTGGAATGCGATCTTGCCGCCAGGCGTGACCTCGATGACACGGTTATTGAACTGATCGCTGATAAGGGTATTGCCGTTGCGCAAGCGAATTCCGCGTGTGGGCTGCGGGTTCGGATTGCTGTTCGCGCCGGTATTGGTGACGTATTGCCAGACAATGTGGTCGGTTTTGTCAACCTCGACGATGCGGTTGTTGGATGCGTCGGAAATCAGCGTGTCGCCGTTGGGCAGGCGGCTGGCGAATGCAGCTCCACTGACTCCGCCGCCGGCCGTGAAGGTCTTCACAATCGATCCACCCGGCGTGATCTCGATAACGCGGTTGTTGCTCTCGTCGGCGATGAGGATGTGGCCGTTCTCAAGCAACTCGGCGCTGTTGGGATTGCTCAACTGGTTGGGGCCATCGCCCACCACGCCGGTGGTTCCGTACTGCCACACGATACCCCCGTGGGCAATGCTGACAAGGATGATTCGCTGATTCCCCTGGTCGGTAATGAGCACTCCGAATCCCGGGTGCCCCGGAAAGTCCGACACAAAAGTTGCCTGGACGGGCGTATTGAGTTGGTTCGCATCGGAGCCGATGACTCCACCCTGGCCATATTGCCAGACGATTGCGCCGGCATGGTTAACCAGGAAGACGCGATTGTCGGGGCAGCCGTTGACGAGATCGGAACAACCAGGCAGGCCGGGCGGAGTGCCGGTGCCCGCGATGAGCGTGAGCGACCCGACGCGCTGGGCATCGTTCACGCCAACCACACTGTGGGGGCCGGGCTTGTCGGATCCATCGCCGAATGTCCAAACTACCTTGTGATTCTCAGGATCGACCTCGATCAAGCGATTATTGAATTGGTCGGAGATGAGGATGTTTGCTTCGTCCGCGCCGCGAACCGACTGCGCGACCGCGTTTGGCCAAGCCATTGAAGCCAGGAGCGTGACGGCGGTCGCTGCGATGCAATGCAGCGGAGTGGGTGAGACTCTGCGCCAGATATTCTGCATGACTACCTCCAGTTGAGAGCCGGAACGCGGCATGATTCGAGAACCAACTCCGGCACTGTTCGATTCAGATTATAGGTACCGAAGCGTGGGAAATATCGGCGGATGACAATGGAATGACAAGTTCGTGACAATGCGCGTGATCCATTGGACTTTTCGGCCATTTTTTGGCTTGCTGCATTCGGACCTCTCCGGGTTCAGTGACCTGCGAATGCTTGCTTCGCTCCTATACTGAAAGCTAAGAATCTCCTCCCCAGAGGTCCGCGGAATTTTGAATTATCTTGAACGCATTGGATTGGGTTGGTCAGTCCTTCTGGCCTGGCTGATTCGGCGTCTGCCGAATGAGCAGCAGCGGCTCCTGGCCTTTACCATTCTGGCCGGCGGGCTTTGCGGGTTGGCCGCGATGGCATTCCACAAGACCATCCAATGGCTTGAAGATCTGCTGATTAATCCTGCCAACAACGCGCCGGGACATAGCTGGATCTGGTTGACGATTCTGACACCGGCAGTAGGTGGCCTGGTGGTTGGGCTGGGTCTTACTTTCTGGGTTCCGGCGGCGGCAGGCAGCGGCATTCCGCAGGTGAAGGTCGCGTTTGCCTTGCGTTATGGGCTCATTTCTCTGCGCGAGACGATGGGCAAATTTGTATTGTGCGCGTTTCAAATCGGGTCGGGTGCGTCACTCGGGCTGGAAGGTCCCACAGTACAGATCTGCGCAGGGGTGACCAGCCAACTTGCACGAGCGGCGCGACTGAGCCCTCTCTACCAACGGCGAATGGCTTCAGTAGGCATGGCGGCTGGCATTGCAGCGGCATTCAATGCGCCCATTGCGGCCATCACCTTCACGCTGGAAGAACTGATTGGCGACCTGGATCAGACGATGCTGTCGGGGGTGATTGTGGCGGCAGCTCTGGCCGCCGTGGTGGAGCACAAGATCATGGGCACGAATTCCGTATTCAATGTGCCACGAAATTACGAACTGGGCGATTCATCGTCGCTGATTTGGTATGCGCTTCTTGGAATTCTGGCAGCCGTAGTTTCCGTCACATTCACCGATGCGCTACTTTGGACTCGGGCGCGTTTCAAGAAACTGACGGCGATTCCGAAGTGGGTGCACCCCGCAATCGGCGGGCTGGGAGTGGGGACGCTGGCGGTATTTGGCCTTTACTTCTTCCACGTGAATGGCATCGCCGGCGACCCCTACAAGACACTGACGCTGGCGCTGACCGGCAAACTCCCAGTGCTGCTGATGGCCACGTTTTGCGTGGTCAAACTGGCTGCAACGGTCCTCTCCTACTCCAGCGGGGGGTCGGGGGGAATCTTTGCGCCGTCTCTGTTCATGGGCGGCATGCTGGGTGGCTCCGTTGGATGGATCGATGTCACCGTGTTTCATCACTCTCAAGATGCGATTGGCGCGTTTGCCGTGGTGGGCATGGGTGCGGTGTTCGCGGGAACTGTGCGCGCCCCGATGACTTCAATTCTGATCGTCTTTGAGATGACGGGAGGTTATGGACTGGTGCTGCCGTTGATGATCGCCAACATGAGCGCGTTTGCGTTGGCGCGCTACTGGCGCAACGTGCCGATTTACGAAGCGCTGCTGGCGCAGGACGGCATTCACTTGCCGCATGGAACCAAGCCGCTCGATCCGCCGGGAGGGGTTCCAATCCCGACACTCCAGGGTCCGATCGACCCTGCCGGGAACGCGACAGTGTAAGAGTTGAACGCGGCCGCCGGCTTTTTCAGTTCAGGGTTTCGGAGCCCGCCGGTCCGATGGTGCGGGTACGACCGGCTTCTTGCCGAGGGCGCGCGCGGCGGAGTCCAGAGTGAACTCGACGGATTCGCGGGGAATGCTTTCGACGAAGGGGCGCACCGCCCAGGCTAGGCCTGGGGGGATGGCTCGAGTGAGGGAAACGGACTCGATCTGTATGAAGAGGCCGCCTTCGCGCTCCTCCCAGCTCCAGTAAGTGTTGAGACGCCACATGAAGCCGTGCACTTTTTCGGGTGGAAGGGTCTGTTCGGTGGGGGTGCCGGCCGAATCGATTTCGGAGATCTGCGTGCTTCGCGAGAGGCTGTAGCCGCGGAGCGGATCGAGACGCCCGAAGGTGACGTCGTAGGTGGTATCGAGAACTACGGTGATGACGTGGTGCTGGCGAACGCGCATGCGGGCTTGGAGCTGGTCGCCGTTTTGAGAGACCACTGCGGCGCGAAGTACTTGCGGGGAAAAGGACTTCGGATAGGAATCGAAGTCGCGCAGCAAATGTTCGAAGTCGGCGGCTTTGGCCCCGGGGACGAAGGCTGTGCCGCGCCAATGGAAGAGGAGCGCGCCGGGGAGTTCGGGTCCGTCAGCCGGAGAAAGTTTCTCAATCAGCAATTCACCATTGCGAATGCGCTTGCTGGCATCGGGCAGGGTGACGGGGGCGAGGAAGGCGTCAGGAGAGCGGTGCTGCTGATCCAGGCGCGCCTCGATGGTGTGAACGTACGCGTCAAATCTGGCGCTGGCTTGCGTCGATGGCTGCGCGCACACCGCAGCCGAGAGGACGATGCCAAGAGTGGATAGCGCGATGAACCGAGCATTTCTGGGCAACATTCTCCGCCGTCTTCTCCGGGATGGACTTGAGGGCTTCGGCCTTTACTGCGGCCGGGTGTTGTACATGAAAACGGCGGAGAATGTTGCCCAGAAATGCTCGGTTCATCGCGCTATCCACTCTTGGCATCGTCCTCTCGGCTGCGGTGTGCGCGCAGC
>JANXQR010000259.1 GCA_025353435.1 Acidobacteriota bacterium
TGCTGGCTCTGCCCTTCTGATGCCGTTTTGAGGTCACCCCAAAGCAAAATATAGTCAATCTGCATCCCCGACCCCTTCTCGAAACCATCCACGTCGATCGTCTCCACGATGGTTTTCTCTTGCCGGGGTCTCCAATGGAAAATATTCGATTGTGGCTCGACGTTCGGACGAAAGTGCACGGGATACGCGTCAAGCCGGGCCAGAAAGTTGAATAAAACTACCCGGTCGCCGGTCAACTCCAGCCGGCTTGACGACTGAAAGTAAGGTTCGTACGCCAGCCAGACCTGGTTCCCGGCCGCCTCGACCGGGCGGAGTTTCAGCACGATTGGAAGGACTGTGCAGTGCCTGCCAACCATGTGGTCGACTTCAGCCAGGGGAGTCAGTTGTTCCCGGACAAACTTCTGACTGGTTGCCATCGAACTCAGCAAGACGATGCCTGCCGATACGCCCGCCACCGTCAGCCCAGCCACAACCGGAATGGTGAAGGAGTCGAAAGCCAGGATCAGGATTCCCCAAAAAAAGGAAAAATCTCAAAGCGACGGAAATGTGTCCAGCCGCCTCCCATATTGTCGGGAAATGCCATCATGATAATTCCCGACGCGAGCGCAGCTGCCAACGTCGCAATGGCCTGGTCCCGCACCAGGGGCGCCATTTCCCGCCGGTTCATGATGATCCGCGCAGCTCCAACGGCGAATGCCACCAGCAAAATCACGCTGAGCGCCTCGCCAATGTACACATCCCTTTCGAGATTGACTGCCAGCTCATTGAGAGTGCCGAACTGCTTCAGACGCGAAAGTACGCTCACCCCATACTGGGCCGAATTACCCTTGGTGGCCGAAGCCAGAAACAGAAAAACGATGGGTAGGGGACCCAGCATCGCGGCCAGCAAATAGCGTTGCTCCCACAGCCCTGACCTGACCCCACGACCGCGCAAAAGGGCGAGCACAAAGGAGGTTCCGGACATGACTCCGATCCCTGCAAAGGCCATGATGAAACCGCTCGCATGGCACAGGAACGTCAGGACCAGCGCCCCTGACAGCGCCACTGCTCGCCGAACCGAGGGCGCCTTGATCATCCATAAGTAGCAGCCGATTGTCAGGAAAAACGCCGCCGTCGAAATGCAATGGTTATAGAGCCCCAGAAAAAACATTTGATTCAGCGATAGCGGCAGAATGAATACTGCAAGCCAAACGTTTTTGGGATTGATCATCAGCAGGGCGAAATAGCACGCCGCAATTGGGCCAATAATGGACAGGATCTGCAGGATCGACTCCGCGATCCCAGGCGAAGTGGCTCGAATCAGCGCATCCAGCAGGAAATAGACGGCCAGGTTTGGGTTGGGCCGCAAACTGATCGAATAGGCCCGCTCCTGCAGCGGGTGGCCCGGTTGGTGCATGGTGGCCATCAGGCTTGAAAACGCCAGATGAACCGGGCCATCATTCGTTACCAGGGCGTGGGGGGCGATGAGGATTACAACCAGAAGCATCAAGCCCAGCAAGATTGAGCGGTAAAGCCAACGCTGCATCGTCCACCAATGGTGACTCTGGCCCCGCCTGGTTGGAAAGATGTTGATGGTGCGCCCGGAGAGATTCGAACTCCCGACCTAACGCTTCGGAGGCGTTCGCTCTATCCATCTGAGCTACGGGCGCGCTCATCCAGAATAGCGCAGATTGGTCGGCTGCTTTTTCCTTAGGGAAATTCGCACCGAAATAAAAAACGGGTATGTTGAATGGGCTCACGCGATTACACACCGAAAAGGGGGGAATTTTGCGCCAATGTGATTTGGAACACATCGGCAGTGAACAGTGAACAGCCGACGAGTGAAGAAGTGAAAAATGAAAAGTGAAAAAGGACCTGAGAGTAAATGATGGATCGGGTTTGTGTTGGACAGCGTGCATGATTGCTCCTGAAATGCGAAGGCCCGCGTTTTGGCGCGGGCCTTGGTGTTCTCGGTTTTTCTTACCTATTTCAATGATCGCAGGTTCCGCGGATTAATAACGGATTGGCGACCAAGAAAATGCAAAAAGAGTGATCCAGGAACTGCTTCTTTTTCTGCTACTTACGAGCATGTTCCCGCATTGTGACGAGGTGTCCCACTTTGCCCTATTGACACGCTGAAATGCCAGCAAAAACAGGAAAAGAAAAACAGAAAAGTGAACCGTAAACGGTGCAAAATGGCCGGAAATTCTGCCAGAAGCCGGGAATTCAGTTTTGGCTACTCACTGGTGGTGGGATCGATGATGGAGCGGACGCGCTCGACCACGTTCGCGGGGAAGCCGCCCTGCCTGGCGTGCTCCCGGATCAGGTCTTCGCTGGGTGCGTTGTAGATGCAGTAGATCTTGTTATCGGTCACGTAGCTGTGGACCCGCTGGATCTCGGGGCCGAGGTTGCGGAGGACGCCACACGAGGTTTGGGAAACGGCTTTGAGCTGCTCGGCGGTGAGAGCGCTCACGTTGGGAATCTCCCGCTCAATGACGAACTTGGGCATTTTGGACTGCCTCCTGAGAAATGAATAACATAGAGACACAGGAAGAGGGAATGGGGAGGCAGATCGGCGAATACTGACTTACGGATCGATACTAATACCGATCCGTCTTCGGTGAGCGATCCGCGGAGATCAGTCGCTCATTGACAATTGCCTCCATGCTGATCCAAAGGGAGCCCCGCTTCTCAGGAAGACTCCAAACAGAACCTCGCAGCACTAGCGGGGCCACGCGTCGAGTCGTCGCGTGGCCCCGTGAAGATTTCTTCAGGCTTTTGCGCAGCGTCCCTTAGTCATCCTCGTGCACGGAATGTAAGTTGTTCTTATAGACCGCCGCGCCGACGGCCCGGCCTAACCGGGTTCCCGCTTCCTGGTCGGTGCGAAAATGTATCCCGCCGTAAACGCGCGCGTCTGAGATGTCGTCGGTAATCTGCCTGAAAGAGGTGTACTGCAGGACGATGGTGGGCACCGCGGCATTCGTCAAGGTAATCGCGTGTCCGTCTTCGCCGTATAGACGTCTCATAACCTCGGCGGCCCCACTGCTTGCACTGCCGTGATTGGAGGGATAGCTGGGGAAGCATGGCGTCACGATGAACGGGGCATAATCGGGGTCCGCTTCGGTTTTTGAATTGCCGTCCGTGGCGCCCGCATGGATGGCGGTTTCGGGACGCCAGAAATTGTAGTGATATTTGTTCAGGAATGACGCCACCAGACTGTCGCTGATCGCCATATTGATCAGAGCAAGATCACGTGCATTTTCTGGCAATGAACGACCCTGTTCCTCGGCGACCTGACGGGCAGCCTGGTTGAACGCCTGGGTGGGCGAGGTGGCTGCAAAGAAGAGCGCGACGTCGGCGCGATCCTTGGGACGTTCGGTGCTGTCGATGCCGCCCACCGCCATTACCTCGTTGTAGGCCTTTGCATACTCTCTGCTGGTGAGCGCCGGTGGAGGAGGGAGCAGAAATTCACTGGCGTTGGAAATGCCGAATGGAGTTATGTTCTGCCACTGATAGGCGACTCCGACCGCGATTCCATTCACAATGGGACAACTCGCCGTTGCCTGCCATTCGCCTGGCACAGCCTGGCCGGGAATTTTGAATTGCGCAGGCGATGAGTGGTCGTTGGCGCGCAGAGCGATGATGGCCAGTGCCGCGGCGTCACCCGTGGCAATGCCATCCAGCTTGGACTGGCTGTCCGCGATCAACGCCAGCGAACTGGTTCGATCGGCCAGCAAAGCGGCCTGGGTGGCTGGGACGGGAAAGTAGACGCTTAGTACTTTGTATGCGGCCTCGATGGCTGCCGCCTCGGGTGAGGCGCCCGGCGGCGCTGTGATTGACCCGGTATATGGTTCGTAATCCTCCGTAATGGCGTTGACGGCTTCAAAGACTGCGAGTTGTACGATGGCCGCATAGCGAGCCTGGGCAAAGGCGTTCTGCTTGTTGGCGACCGCTGTATTCACCGTGATCGTATTCCAGTCCAGAACGGCATCGGCTCTTGCGGCTGCGGTAACGAGCCACATACTCAACGTCAACACGCAAAGCCTGAAGGTCCCTCGTCTGACACTCATGTTTTTCATATGTTCTCCCTCCGCCGGTCCGGTGACCTGCATGAGCGCCATCATGGTGACGGACGACCTGGTTGTCCATAGCGGAGCGTGTGTCGGGGCGTGTAGGTTTGTGTCGCGCTAAGCGCTAGCATCGGCGGCACTTAACGCCCATGTTGCGAAATCGGTGGTAAAATCGGTGGACTTTAGTAGGCGCCTCATGCCCTCCCAGCCCGTTGGACAGCAGGAATCCTTCCTCTTCGGCGAAGACTTTGAGTTCGATCTTCGGCCGCGCAGGCTGCGCCGTGGCGCGCGGGTGCTGAAGCTGGAACGAATCCCGCTGGAGATTCTTCTTCATCTGCTCGAGCACCGGGGTGAGATCGTTACGCGCGAGGACATCGTGGCCAGGGTATGGGGTGCCGATGTCTTTCTGGACACGGACAACAGCATCCGAGGCGCAATCCGCAAGATTCGACATGTCCTGAAGGACGACTCTGACCAGCCAAGGTTCATACAGACGATTACGGGAAGAGGATATCGCTTCATTGCGCCGGTCACCGCTCTTCTTTCGGGCGTGAGCCCGGCTGAGTCTGCGAGTAGAGCGGCAGCAAAGCTTGAGGAAGTGGCAGACGCTGCAAAGCTTGAGGAAATAAGAGAGCCAGCCGTGGAATCGCCGGTTCATACACAGAGTCACCGACGACCTGGAACCCTGCGCGTGTATCGATGGCCTATTGCTGGTGTGGCGGGAGTGCTGGTACTTGGGTTCGCCTTCTTCCTGTCGAAGAGCCGTCTGACGGACGCAACACCTACGAAGATAAGGTCTCTGGCGGTATTGCCTTTTAAGAATCTCTCTGGCGATCCGGGCCAGGGGTACCTCGCAGACGGGATGACCGAGGAACTCATCGGACGGCTCGCCGCGATCGATGACCTGCGCGTTATTTCCCGTACATCGGTGATGCAATTCCAGGACCCCAAGGAGACGGTCCCGGCGATCGCCAGGATACTTGGAGTGGATGCCATTATGGAAGGATCCGTAACACGAGAGGGCAACCGCCTTCGCGTGCGCGCCCAATTGATCCGGGCCGCCAATGACCAACACTTCTGGTCAGAGACCTACGATCGCGAGTTAGGCGACGTGCTTTCGCTGGAGAGCGACATCGCACAATCGGTCGCACAGAAGGTAGAAGTCACGGTCACCGGGCAGGAACATGCTCTGCTGGTGGCGAGGCGACAGGTATCGCCGGGAGCGTATGAGAGCTACCTGAAGGGCGTCTATACGAATTCCAACACCACGGCGGGAACCGAACAAAGCGTCGGCTTTTTCCAGGACGCCATCAACAAAGATCCTTCGTTTGCACCCGCATATCTGGGGCTGGGGAAGGCATACACACACCTCGGGACGGTGTATGCCGGGGTTCCGCCGGAAGAGAACCGCCTCAAGGCGGTCAGCGCGGCGCAGAAGGCGCTGGAACTCGATCCAGAGCTTGCGGGAGCGCATGTGCTGCTGGCACAAACGTATCAACAACTTTGGAAGTGGAGTGACGCCGGTGCAGAATTCAAGCGCGCCCTCGAGTTGCAGCCGAACGATGCCGCTGCCATCCGCGGCCTGGCCACGTGGCTGGTATGCGAGGGGCGCGCGGAGGACGGGGTAGCCCGGTTACAGCGTGCCCGCGAATTGGATCCAATAAATGTCCAGGGCCTTGCCAACGATGGCTTCCTGTTGTTCCAGGCGCGGCACTATGACGAGTCCCTGCAGACATTGCGAAGCGCGTTGGCCGTGCAACCTGATATTGCAGTTGCCCACTGGTACTTGGGCTACACCCTGATTGCGAAGGGACAACCCGAACAGGCCATTCCGGAACTGGAAAAAGCAGTGGAACTTTCCGACCGCAGCCCGGCGGTGATCGGAGTGCTGGTGCGGGCCTATGCCCACGCGGGACGGAGAACGGATGCTCTGCGGATGCTAGACGAACTGAAACGGCGGAGCAAGACCGGCTATGTTCCGGCTGGGGCGTTTATCAATGCCTACCTGGGGCTCGGGGATAACGAGCAGGCCTTTGTGTGGCTGGAGCGCGGTTACCAGGAGAAGTCCGCAATCATGCCTCTTCTCAAATCGCATCCCCACTTCGATCCCATCCGCGGCGACCCACGTTTCGCGGACCTGCTTCACCGTGTCGGCCTTGATCGCGAATATCAATCGCCTTTTTAGGGTCACTCCAATCG
>JANXQR010000303.1 GCA_025353435.1 Acidobacteriota bacterium
CCGAGGCGCTGAGACAACCCCAGTCTGGATTGAACGTGGAATACTCGCCGCCCACCGAGATGTTCATTACGCGAGTGGTGGCGGAAGCGGCGCTTTGCGCAAGCAAAGATCCCGTAAAAAGCAACGACAAAACAGACAACACGCAGATCTTCTTCAACATTCCAATCGGTCCTTCATAAAAATTGATGCGAGGCAAAAAACGCCCTCTACGGAATCACCCGCCGCTGGGGTCCCTGGCGAGAGTCGTGCAATCCCCAGTCTCCCACCCTGCCGCGCCCGTTGACAAATGGATAAACAAAACCGTTTCGGCCTCATCATTCTCTGCCAGACCGAGTTCCCCATTGGACATCCCCATTAGACTTGCCATCCAGCCAGTGGTTTGCCCGCCTCAATCCCCTCCTTAATCCTCTTTTTCACTTTGCCGCGCTTACCGTCGCTCGTCCCGTGCTTGCTCGTCCCGTGCTTGCTAATCCCGTAGTTGATAATCTTCTTCAGTGGCGGCCCCTTCCCCTCTGCCAACCCATCACCCGTCCCCGCTTCGCACGCGCAGTAACAAGTCTCACCAATCTGACCCAATGACCAATCAGCCCCACTCACCATCAGAACTCCGCGGCGTCCTCCTTGCCCTCGCCACGTTCACCTTCTGGGTCCTCGCCGACACCAGCGTCAAGGTCATCGGCCGTTCCTCGCTTCCCGCCTATGAAATCCTCGCCTTCATGGGCCTCTCCATCTGCGGAGCCGTCGCCCTCTATGCCGCCCTCCGCCGCCAGATCAAGCGCCTCAGGCCCGTCAACCCGCGCCATCAAGCCATGCGCTCACTCCTCGACCTCGTCAACAATCTCTGCGTCATCATCGCCCTGCGCCACGTCTCGCTCCCCCTCTTCTACATCCTCGTCTTCATGTCGCCCCTCGTCATCACCCTCCTCGCCGCCACCTTTCTCTACGAGAAAATTGGCCTGGGCAGAGTTCTCGCCGCCATTGCCGGCTTCGTCGGAGTGGTCATCGCCGTCAACCCATTCAGCGCCTCCCGCCAGGGCGACTGGATCGGGTTCCTCGCCTGCATGGTCTGCGTCGCCTGCTTCTCCGTCAACATGGTCTGGTCCCGCATCCTCACCCGCACTGAAACCGCCGAGAGCCTCGCATTGTTCTCCGCCATCGTCATGACCGTCGCCGGCTTCGGCGCCATGCTCTTCCACGCCGAACCCGTCAGCGGCCCCTGGCTCCTCGCCCTCCTCGCCATGGGCGTCTTCTGCGCCGCCGGCAGCGTCTGCTTCTTCCTCGCCCTCAAGCTCGCGTCGGCCTCCACCGTCTCCCAATACCACTACACCCAACTCCTCACCGGCTCGCTCGTGTCCTGGCTAGTCTGGCGACAATTACCCACGCTCTCCATGGTCATAGGCGGCACTCTAATCGTCGCCGCCGGCCTATACGTCGCCCTCCCCCGCTCCCGCACCAGTCCTCAATCCTCCGCCACTAATTAGGTTTACGTCCCCGGGGTTTGCCTCCGGTTTTATCTCTTGACAGTCTAGAGGAGCGATTCTATTATCTAGACAATCTAGAGGAGAGACATTGACCGATCGAAATGGTCCCCGCGATTCGAAATCGAGCGATCTGGTCCAGGGAACCCTGGAGATGCTGATCCTGAAAACTTTGGCCATGGAGCCGATGCATGGATACGGCGTGGGTCTCCGCATCGAGCAGATCAGCGGAGGAGTGTTCAAGGTGAACGCCGGATCGCTGCTTCCTGCCCTCAGCCGGATGGAGCGCGCCGGCGATGTGAAATCAGAGTGGCGCGCAACAGAAAATAATCGCCGCGCGAAATATTACCTTCTCACCGCGAAGGGCCGGCGAGCTCTTTCGGCAGAGACCGAGCAGTGGCAGCGCCAGATCGACGCCATCGCGCGCATTCTCGAAGCCTGACGCTCCTGGTGACGTGCAATCGAGGACCAAAATGAGTTGGTTTGCAAACATCGCCAAAGGAATCGCATCGCTGTTTCAACGGCAGCGTGTTGAACGCGAGCTCGACGAGGAGCTGCAAGGCTATTTTGAAGCCTCCGCGGCCCATAAGCAGCGCAATGGCATGACTGGAGAAGAAGCTCGCCGCGCCGCCAGCGTCGAACTGGGCAGCCGCAATTCCGTAAAGCACCAGGTGTGGTCATCGCGCTGGGAATCCATCGTTGACGGAATCATGCAGGACCTTCGAGTCAGCGTCCGCATGCTCGCCAAGAGTCCCGGTTTTACCACGGTGGCTCTGCTGTCACTGGCGCTCGGTATTGGTGGCAATACAGCCATCTTTACCTTGATCAACCAGGTGCTGCTCCGCAATCTTCCGGTCCGCGACCCACAGCAGCTGGTCGCGTTTGGCAGTTCCGTATTCGGTGGCGTTGCAGGTGGCATCAGTCTTGGCGATTTTGGGGGCTATTTCCCCTGGGATTTCACGCGCGAGATGGAAGCGAATCCCGGGCCGTTTCAGGGAATCGCTGCCTACGGTAGTTTTTCAAACCAGGTGAGTATCCGGCGACTGGCAGGCGGCGCGAGCGACGCAAATTCTCCCGCGATGCTGGCGCCGGCCAATCTTGTCTCGGGCAACTACTTCAGTGTCCTGGGCGCTCAACCTCTGCTCGGCCGCACCATCGGGCCGCTTGACGACGCTATCCCCGGAAGCGGCGCCGTGGTGGTGCTGAGCTATCACTTCTGGCAGCAGTCCCTCTCTTCCGATCCTCACATCGTGGGAAAATCCATCTCCATAAACGGCGCGCCATTCGAAGTCGTGGGCGTAATGCCGCAAGGCTTTCACGGCATCAAGCAGGAATTGGAGCCAACGGAGTTGTGGACGCCAATCAGCATGCAAAGTGCGGTGCTTCAGCAAGCCTCGATGCTGACACCATACTCGGGCCTGTATTTTCTACATCTATTCGGGCGTCTCAGTGCCGGGGCGGCCGCACACAAGTCTGAACTCGCGCAAAGCCAGAGCTGGCTCAACCAGCAGGTGCGCAATGGCATTCGTGAACGCGAAGGCGAAAACCTATCCGCTGATCGCCAGCTGGAGATCAGTCGCGTTAACGTTCCGCTGGTCCCCGCTGCGCGTGGCGTGTCAATGATCCGCAGCCAGTATGGCGACTCGTTGAAGACTCTTATGATTGTTGTAGTCCTGGTGCTGCTGATCGCGTGTGCCAACCTGGCCAACTTTCTTCTTTCTCGCGCCGCAACGCGACGCCAGGAAATCCTGACGCGACTTGCTCTGGGGTCAAGCCGTATGCGCATTGTGCGGCAGGGACTGATTGAAACCTTTCTCCTATCGCTGATCGGCGGGTTGATGGGTCTGGTCATCGCATTCATGGCGACGCGCGCGCTCCTGGCCTTTGTGGGTCGCGGCAACGCTTACACCGCCATGAGTCCAGCCCCAAACCTTGGCGTGCTGCTCTTCACGTTGGGCGTGTCTCTTTTCACCGGAATTCTGTTCGGTTTGGCTCCGTCAATCAGTGCGGCGCGGCTCGAATCCCGCGGAACGTTGAGCGCCGGAACGCGCACCGTTCAGAGCAACGGGGGAAAAACCGCGAGATTCTGGCCGAAAGCGCTGGTGATTGTTCAGGTGACGCTCTCGCTCGTGCTCCTGGTGGTCGCGGGCCTTTTTCTGCGGACCTTGCGCAATCTTCAGGACCAGGACTACGGCTTTGAGAGGACCCACCTGCTGCTCGCAGACATTGGCGAACACCTCGCCGGTTACGCTCCCTACCAGGTAGCGGCACTGCACCAGGCGCTTCTCGATCGCCTGTCGGCGATCCCCGGTGTTCGCTCGGCTGCGCTCTCCGCGACTCCGCCCATCAGTGGCGGGGCTTGGACTTCAAACATTTCGCTTTCCGGCTACACACCCGGCCCCAAAGAAAATATGGTGTCGATTCTGAATCGAGTCTCCGGGCAGTATTTTGAGACAGCGGGGATCTCCATCGTCGCAGGGCGCGCAATTTCCCCCGCTGACACAGCCAATAGTCTTAAGGTCACCGTCGTGAACCAGACCCTTGCTTTGAAATACTTTCCCAAAGGCGACGCCATCGGGCGGCAACTGACAATCGGGATCGATTCGGTGAAGGGGCCCTGGCAGATTGTTGGAATCGCCAGAGATACAAGATCCGGCGACCCGCGCGACACCGATCCCGTGCGAATGACTTATATTCCGTTATCGCAGATCGATCCTTTTCTTCCCGTAAATGCTGCGGCTCCATCTGCGAACGGCAAGGCCATCAAGCCAGTGCCTCGTCTGGAAAATGAAGATTGCTACGCCCATACGATTCTGATTCGCACATCGAACGATCCCGCCAAAACAATTACGGACCTTCGAAACACCGTTGCCGCCGTTGACCCTAACCTTCCCCTCCTGCAGATCACCACAATCCAGGATCAGGTTTCAAATCTCATCTCGCACGATGAGCTTATCTCCACTTTGACGGGCGTATTCTCGCTGCTCGCGCTGCTGCTGGCGGCCATTGGACTCTATGGCGTCATGAGCTACAACGTGATTCGTCGAACCAACGAGATCGGGATCCGACTTGCACTTGGAGCACAAAGTGGGAATGTACTGCGGATGATTATGCGCGAATCGTTCGTCCTGCTCGCGATCGGAATAGCATTGGGCTTGCCGCTTGCCATTCTGGCAACAAGGGTCATTAAACAACAACTATTCGCGATCGATGCCATTGACCCTACCTCCTTCGCGGCCGCGCTCCTGGTGGTCAGCCTGATGACATTGATTGCAGGGTGGCTCCCCGCGCGACGTGCGGCGAAGGTTGATCCCGTAACCGCTCTTCGCTGTGAATGAGGATCATCTTCGGGGCTCCGCCGGCACTACTCGCGCCAGCGGAGCGTTAGCAACAGCAAATGGATTCCATCCAGGCTTGATCCGATTCCATCTGAAATATTCTCGATGAGAGGCGGGTGGCTCCAGTCTCCACCCCAAATGCCTGGGTGCCCTATCCTTGCCGCAGTCTCATCGTGGAAAGGGCGGGAGACTACCAACCTCAATCGGCGCTCCTGGATTCAACTCTGTGCGGAAGGCGCGAATCGGACGCCCGGCACTACCCCGACCATTTACGATCCAAGTCGGAGAGTCTTCATGAAGAATGCCATCGCCCTCCTCGTCATCGGAGCCTCAATGACCGCTATGACCGCCAGTGCCGCCAATCCCGTGAAGCAGAAGTTCCAGACGCTCTCCGACGACTACCTCGACCTGGTCTACTTCCCCTACAACCCCACCACCGGCACCCTTTCCGGCTACCACCAATACGACACCCAACTCGAGGACTACTCCCGCAAGTCCCTCGACGCCCAGATCGCCGCGCTCAAGACCTACCAGACGCGCATCGTCATCATCCCCGCCGAAGGTCTTGACCAGACCACCCGCGGCGACCGCGAAATGGTCCTCAACAACATCCGTTCCACCCTCCTCACGCTTGAGACCATCCGCCCCTGGGAAAGGAATCCCGACGGTTACTCAAGCGGCGTCGCCGGCTCCGCCTTCTCGCTCATGGAGCGCAAATTCGCCTCTCCCGACGACCGCCTCCGCTCCATCATTGCCCGCGAGAAGCTCATGCCGTCACGCCTTGAAGAGGCCCGCGAGAATCTCAAGAATCCTCCCCGTATCTTCACCGAAATCGCCATCGATCAGCTCCCCGGCACCATCGGCTTCTTCAAGAACGACGTGCCCCTTGCCTTCGCCGAAGCCAAAGACCCCGCGCTCAAAGCCGAATTCGAGACGACCAACGCCGCCGTCATCGCCGCACTCTCGAGCTATCTGGATTGGCTCAAGTCCGACCTTCTCCCCAAATCAAACGGCGACTTCAAAATCGGCGCCGACACCTTTGCGAAAAAACTCCAATACGACGAAATGGTTGACATCCCCCTCGACAAACTCCTCGAAATCGATTGGGCAGATCTGAAGAAAAACCAACAGCACTTCAAGGAAGTCGCAAAGGAGCTTGAGCCTGGCAAGGATCCGCAAGCCGTCCTGCTCGAACTTGGCCAGAACCACCCCGCGCCCGATCAGTTGCTCAATGCCTTCCGCGCCACCTTTGACAGCCTGATCGCCTTCATCAAGGAACACAAGATCGTCACCATTCCGTCCGATGTGCGCCCCATTCTCGAAGAGACGCCCCCGTTCATGCGCGCCACCACGCAGGCCAGTATGGACACACCTGGCCCTTACGAAACCCACGCCACCGAAGCCTACTTCAACGTCACCCTCCCCGACCCCTCCATGACGCCCGCCGAGGTCGAGGGCTACATGCACTCCTTCAACGTGGGCACCGTCATCTCGACCGCGGTGCATGAGGCGTATCCCGGCCACTACATTCAGTTCCTGTGGGTGCCGCAAGCGCCGAGCCGGGTGCGCAAGCTGCTGGGCGCCGCCACCAACGTCGAGGGCTGGGCGCATTACTGCGAGCAGATGATGCTCGACCAGGGCTACGGCCAGCCTGGGGCGGGGGCCAAGGATGCGCGCGAGGCCAAATTCCTGCGTCTCGGCCAGCTTCAGGATGCCTTGCTTAGGAATGCTCGATTCATCGTCGGAATCCAGATGCATACCGGCAAGATGACTTTTGACGAGGCTGTCGCGTTTTTTCAGAAGGAGGGGTACCAGTCGAAGGAGACCTCCCTGGTTGAATCGCGGCGCGGCACCGGCGACCCGACTTACCTTTACTACACGCTGGGTAAACTGCAGATCATGAAGCTGCGCGAGGACCTCAAAAAGAAGCAGGGGGCGGCGTTCAGTCTGGAGGAGTTCCACAACACTTTTTTGAAGCAGGGATTTCCGCCGATCAAGATCGTGCGGCAGGCGATGCTGGGCGATTCCTCTCCAACGCTGTAAAAGTCGCACAAACATGCAAAATAAAAACGACCAACTTGATTGGAATGATGGGATTGCACACCGTTGGGGGGGGAATTTCGCGCCAATGTGATTTGGATCACAAAAGACAGTGAACAGTGGGCAGTGATCAGTGAACAGCGTGAATGAGTGAAGAAGAGAATGGCGGGCAGGGATCAGGCGGGCGCGGTTTGTGGTGGCGGTCTGCATTGGCTTCTCCCTTCGGGTTGAAAACGTCGTGAAATGGAAAACGCCCGCCGGGTTGGCGGGCGTTGCTTTTTTGTCTCTATTTCAATGATAGCTGGTTCGATGAATTAATAATGGATTTTCAAATATATTTGTTTTCTTTGTAATGAACAGGTTGCGACGTTTTCCACAGGGCGAGGGCTTGACAACATTTTGGAGGGGCCCGAAAAAGCATGCCTCAGTGGCTAAAGCCCAAGGCGGCATGAGAGCCTTGGCTGTCAGGGTTAAAACCCTGACCTACCAGCCCCGACCGACTAGCCCCTACCTACCAGCTCTGACCTACCTGAAACTTCTATTTCCACCTACGACTTCCTCGCCACCTACGACTTCCACTTGATGTTGCAGCCGATACTGGGGCGCTGGTCTTGCGTAACAGGGAGGCCGGCGAGGACTTCGAACACGTCGTGTGCATCGTCGGGACGGCCCGCGCGGATGCCCGCGCTCGGCGGCTTGGTGTCGCCACCGACTACCACATTGCCCCCGTGCTTGGCTCGCTCCGGCACGCCGCCTGCCCGGTCGGAGCGCTGATCACGAAAGTGC
>JANXQR010000313.1 GCA_025353435.1 Acidobacteriota bacterium
TGTAGTCCACCGGCTTCGCACGAGCAACTCTACCCTACTTCCTTGCTTACCGTTCCTGGAAATCGGTCACGACTGGTCCTTTCCCGACAGGATTGCGTACACGTCAAGAGATAAGGGGTCTGACCCCTTATCTCTTCTTCAGGAGTGGGTAAGCCTGAGCCCTTGAAACATGCGCTTTCGGGATACTGGTCACGTCGAATAAATGATGAGCATCGAATGGTCTATCGCGTAGAGGGGGATGCGCTCATGATCGCGCAGCTGCGTTTCCATTACTGAGACGCTGAACGCTCCACCACTCAGCCGCGAACGGAGCGCTCAGGAGGGAATATAAGGGAACGAGGGATTGGGAATATTTCCAGGAAGACTGATGAGAAATTAAGACTCCCGACCCCTTTGTTTTTCTTTCCTGGCGATCATTACTACCTTCATTCTCCGGCCTCTTAGCGATTAGCTTGTCGGGCTGGACGCACCTGATCACTTTATGGCACCCACCAGTCGTGCTATGAAGAGGACCCAAACGATAATTGCGGTGACCAGGAAAATACTTCGGCTCATATTTGGTGCACGTTCAGGACAACGACGGACGCGGAAGATCAGCCAAATCAATAGCCAAACTGCACCACCTAGCAGCAACAATGGGACGATTTCAGTTGCCGCTACTAGTAAAGCGTTGTGGAATCCTCGGGAGCCGTACATAACCCAATAACCTAGCGACAGACTGAGCCAAAGACCCAATATTTGAAGCCAAAACGTCTTCGTAAACACCGTTCACTCCTTCTTCTCGCGTGGGTCTATGGTGTCGGGGAGGCACAAATCTCTAGGTTTCGTATCGTCACTAGCAATTTCTTGCGGAGCGAATAGGTTCTCAGAACCGGTAAGCGCTTTGAGCGTTTGCCTGAGCATCTGGCTCTTGGAAGCAACGTTCCAAATGTCTTCTGCGAGACGATCAGCATTACTCCGCCGAAAGGTATTCCGAAGCCGGCGTGCGTCTTTCACAGCAGAATCGACAATGGAGAGAAGTGCCTTCGAGAAGGATGTGTGAACCTTTACAGGGTCTGAAAATGTCCGCCCCTTAAAATCAACATACAGCAATGAGATAGCACTCTGACCCCCAATTTCCCCGCTCAGATCCAACATCGGTCACCGCGATGAACCCAGCATCTTTGCAAGCTCATTGAGGGCTACGACCCTTGGCAGGGTTGTCGTGCCCGGGTTGTTCCCCCTTACCGCCAGATCAGCTTATCCAAGCTTACCGTCGAGTGCCGCCTAACGATCGAGTTCAGCGACGGCGTTTACACCGTCCGCTGGAATGAGTTGTTAGATGACGCGCTCACATCACGCTCCTGTTTCTTTCGCGAGATTCTCGATTCGGCCCTGGAACTCGCGCATGAGGTGTGCTTTGCCTCCGAAAACACCCATCGACATCTGAGCCTCGAGGTGCTCATACCGAGCGCCTATGGAGCAGGTATCGATGAGCGAGAGAACGTCTTTAAGTTTCGCTTCCATTGGGACAGAACCGCCTAGTTTCCGGCGAATCGCACCACCGATTCGATCGTGCACGTAATCGTGCAGTAATGACTCGTACTCGTCCCGGCCCTGTGGTAGGTCCGGGTCATGGCGTCGGAAGCCGGTGAACGCGTCAATGACAAAAGGCAGCGCAGACTCTGCCGCATTGGCCATATGGCGAGAGAGGTCGTCGAAGGCTTCACTAATGGTGACGTGTTGGTACTCATGCGCGATCAGAAGTGCCTCGTAGTTACTGTCGTTTCTGAGAGGACCCGCTGCCGCAAGCATGGCCCCGACCTTAGCAAGGCGTCGATCAACTTCCTCTACATGGACGTGCTTGAGGTACGCGGCGATCACTTGTCGAAACTCGCCTACGGTTCCGCCCTCGTTGCCGCGAACCTGACTTGGCTGCCCGCCGGCTAGAGTCGCAAAGCCGCGCAGCCAGTCGAACGGGTACCCGTCCTGTTCCCGACAAGGGCTGGTCCGCGGTTGCGGGCGGGATGAGAGCACGTGTCGCAGTTTGGCATGGGAGGTCGGGTAGTCGCCAAGCGCCAGGAAACAGAGAAGGCGACCCCCATGGACCAGCGAGTAGTAGGAGCAGGTTGCCGACCAGTTGAGATTATTCGACGCTCGCTCCTTCTGCCCGAGGATGAAATCCTGGACGCTCGACATGAGCAGGCAGAACGCTACGTAGAACCGCTGTGGCACGCGCTCCGGAGGCGTTCGCCAATAACGAACGGACTCCAGATTGTCCCTCTCATCACACACTGTGGTCTGGCCTCCTCCCGAGGTCATCTAACAATGTTTAGGAGGATCCGCATAAGAGTTGGATCTGCCGATTTCTGCCCGTATAACACGCCATCGGTTCTCCCGAAACATACGCGACAAACTCTACCATTTCAGACAGTTGCAGTTCTTCTGGTAGTTAGCCCGATATCTTATACGGATCCGCGTAACAGCACCTCCGTAAGGGGGTTCAAAGTCCATCCAGCGGACAGCGGACGCCCCATGGCCCTCGGTTGAGCACATGCGTGTAGATCATCGTTGTTTTGACGTCGCGATGCCCCAACAGCTCCTGAACCGTTCGAATGTCATAGCCGCTTTCAAGGACGTGCGTGGCAAAGGCATGCCGGAATGTGTGGCACGTGGCCCGCTTCGTGAGCCCGGCCTTCGCCACGGCCTCCCTGACGGCTTTCTGTACCAGTGATTCGTCAATGTGATGACGTCCTTGTTCCTTGGTCTTGGTGTTGATCCACCGGTGTTCTTGTGGAAACACCCACTGCCAGCGTTTGATCTTCGCCACACGCGCTGAAGAATACGGAAGAAGCACGTTGGTCTTCCCCATCTCTGGCTTGATCTGAGTCGGGTCAATCGTCGGCATCGTCAATCCTTTTACCCGTCCGGCGTTGGCTGCACCTGAGTCCATCACGACTCGTCCACTGCCAGGCTCTCTTGTGTGATTCCGTATTCACTGAGAATAGCAAGCTACATGCCAGCATGGGACAGAAGCGTCGAATACTTCGATGGCATCCTCAATATCAACTATTTCAGCGTTGTAGGCATCATTAAGCAAGCATACGTGCGTGAAACACACCTCCTGATCACAGACAGGTGTATCAAAAGAGATTCATGAGGTGAATCCAAAGAGATTCATGGCTGGACTGATCAGATAAAGGAATGAGCGAAGGTCTTCCACTATGCCCCTGCAATCGTACGCTCTTCCCCTTCAATACCTAACCAAACAGGGGCGTGAGGAGCTTTTGACTGCGGCCGTCGAGCGAGACCCTTCTATTTCTTCATGCCTCATTAAAAGGAATGGCCGAGGCTGCCCTTTACTGTGCGGATCGGACGAGCACCTTCCATCTATATGATCCCACCAAGCTTGCTCGTTTTCTCTCCAGGGAGGGTGGCTGATTGATCTTCCACTGCGCGCGTCCAACGAGGGGAGTCCGCGACCGCGCGTTGCGCGAGCACAGAAGATCATCAGGCCATCCCATCTTTTCTTGTCATTTTTCCCCACTTCGCCCCCAAGGGGAGTGGCCGAGGCTGCCCTTTACTGCGCGCATCGGACGAGCACCTTCTCAGCGTGCGCGTTC
>JANXQR010000334.1 GCA_025353435.1 Acidobacteriota bacterium
GCCTTGGCGTAGACGATGGAACTGACCCGCTGGCTGCCTATTTGCAGAATGCGTTTGGTTGAGCGCGCCGTCTCAATCATCTCCGGGCCGTCGGAGTAGAGATGGATCATGGGCTTCTCGCAATAGACATCCTTGCCGGCCTTCATGGCGTCGACAGATGCCTGTTTGTGCCAGTGGTCGGGGGTGCCGATGATGACGGCGTCGATATCCTTGCGGGCGAGGATTTCGTTGTAGTCGCGGGTGGTAAAGACGTCGTCGCCCCAAAGCTCTTTGGACCGAGTAAGGCGGCCGTTGTAGCAATCGGCTACGGCCACGAGCTTGACTCCCGGAACTTCGAGTGCGGATTGGGTGTCGTACATGCCCTGGCCACCGGCGCCAATCAGGGCGATCTGGATTTGGTCGTTGGCGGCGACGGGCTTGCCTTGGTCAGCCTGACTAAGTTCTGACTCCGCGCGGGCGAGAAGATGGAGCCCCGGCATGAGGGTCGCGGCGGATGTAACCGACGCGGCGCGTAAAAAACTCCTGCGATTCCAGACATTCATGGGGTGCTCCAGAAGATGAAGAATTTGCCGTAGATAACAATACAGCAGCACTCATTGGTCAGGGATCACAGTCAGCGGCTCAGGAATCGCTGTAGCATGTGAGCGTCTGCGAGGGATGCGATGAAAGCCTGGCGAATTGCAGTGATCGGGACGATGGGGCTGATTCTGGGCAGCCTTGGGGGAGTGGCGCTGATGGATGTTTGGATTCGGACACACACGCTCTATCCCACTCCGCAAAATGAAAGCGCATTCCTGAAAACTTATTCCCCTCAACCGGTTGTTGACCGATTTAAGTGCACAAACTGCAACGCCCAGACCGGTAGCGGAATGAGCGCTTCCGCGGGCAAGCAGTTTGTGCGGCGCACCGCCAATTACGATGGCACCTTCGGGCTTCGACCGGGGCAGCAGTTCGACCTGATGGATGCGCTGCGAACGGATTTGTTGGAGCGAATCAATGCTGCGGGAGCCCGCGCGGTGCGACAGACCGGCAACGCGCACGAAGGATTCCGCGCTGACTATGCGTCGAGCAACAGCGTGGGGTCGATCTCGATTCTTCCCATGCAGGCGTCGCCAGTAGAGGGAAATCGGGGATGGCCACCGGGATTCGAACA
>JANXQR010000349.1 GCA_025353435.1 Acidobacteriota bacterium
TGCGTGCCGCGCAGGCACTCGACGTGGAAGTACAGACTGCAGACCTGACCAAGACCACAAGACCGGAGGAAATCGCCTGATGCGAAGCGCGCTCTGGACCCACCTGGCCAAGGATCTTCGCATCGAGTGGCGCTCGAAAGAAGCCATCAACTCGATGCTGTTCTTCGCCCTGCTGGTGGTGGTGCTGTTTTCGCTGGCGTTCGATCCGCGCGGATTCTTCTCTCAGAGCATCGCCGGCGGCGTACTTTCAGTCGCCACCATGTTTGCATCGGTAAGCGCGTTGAACCAGGCGTGGGCGCGGGAGATCCGCCACCAGGTGCTGGACGCGCAGCGCATGGCGCCAACTTCTGGGGCCCAGTTGTTTCTGGCCAAGGTGCTCGCAAATTTCCTTTTCGTGACCATCGTGCAGTTGATTCTGGCCCCGGTGTTCCTGGTAATGTACAACCTCAGGATTGAGGGTCAGGCCTGGAAGCTGGCGGTGGTTCTGCCGCTGGGGACGTGGGCGCTGGTGGCCAACGGCACGTTCTTTGCGGCGCTGTCGATTCGGACCCGGAACCGCGAAATGTTGCTGCCTCTGATTTTGTTTCCCATCTTCATGCCGGCACTGCTGGGCATGGTGCTGGCAACGGGGTCGATCCTGACAGGGGAAAGCGATCCGGGAATCTGGATCAAGATGTTGGTCGGTTACGACATTATCTTTACGACGGTGAGCCTGCTGCTGTTCGACACGATCTTTCACGCGGAGTAACCGGGATCGAGTGCTGGACTGTCTTGTGATCGCCAATACAGATAGCTGCGACAGGCCCGCCTATCATCGAGTCTGGGGTATTGTGCCCTGCGCCCGGTCATATTTCGCGCGCTCCAAAGTGGCCAGGGAAAATACACCCACCCCCCCCTATAGTCACCGTTTGTTCGCCCTCGCTATTTATTCGCCCATCGAGAAGACTGCCTAAGGGTTCCGCGGCACTTGTTCGGCTTGGTGCGTCTGCGTGATTTGCATCACATGATCCGCCCTCTGATGGAGACCCAACCGCTGCGCACAACGTAAACTGAATGCGTCCCCAAGGGAAAGCCAAGTCCCAATTTCCCCGCCGGACTGGATGGTTTGAATGAAAAAACTGGCAATCGGTATTTATGCCGCGATTGTTGTGGCGCTCATGGTCTGGGGCTTTTACCAGGCTATTTACGTGGCGCCGGATGAGTCGACGATGCACGAAGTACAGCGCATCTTCTACTACCACGTCCCGAATGCGATGCTCTGCTTTGTTTTCTTCGCCGTTAGCCTGCTTGGGTCGATCGGCTACCTGACTTTCCGTCGCAACCGTCCCGATCTGGGGCAGCTTTCAGATGCCTGGGCGGTGGCTGGCGCGGAGGTTGGCGTGGTTTTCTGCACCGTGGTGCTGATCACCGGGCCGCTGTGGGGACGACGCGCCTGGGGCATCTGGTGGACATGGGATGCGCGCCTGACGACCACCCTTGTACTCTGGCTGATTTACGTGAGCTACCTGCTGCTGCGGCGGTTTGCGGCTGGTCCACAGATGCAGACGCTGGCGGCCGTTCTGGGCATCTTTGGAGCCCTCGACGTGCCCATCGTCTACATGTCGAACCGCTGGTGGCGGACCCAGCACCCCGCTCCCGTATTTGGCGGCGACGCTGACTCCGGCATCAAGGACCCCACCATGCTGGCCGCCTTCGGATGGAATGTTCTGGCCTGGTTTGCGTGGGGCGTGCTGATTATGCTGCTCCGCTACATGGTGGTGCGGCGTGAACAGAAAAACGCAGCGATGGAAGCACAGGAAGCGCTCGAAAGCCACGTTTAACCTTCAGCCGACTAGAGGAGACTATGGACGCTCGTGCAATTCTCGATCACCAGTTCACCGTGGCGGCTTACGTCGTAACGTGGGTAATTCAACTTGGGTACCTGGTTTGGGTGGGATTCAAGTGGCGGACAGCAAAGCGCGTCGAGCGCCTGAGCGCCGGCAAGTCCCGCTAAAAGTTCTCGCCTCCCCCGATTTGCAAGCAATTCTCTACCGCGAGCGCCTGCTCGCAGGACTTTTGCTAGTGACCTCCGCAGGCGGTCCAGCGAAGTGTGATTCATCTCACTTTTTGGTCATGGTAATGACACCTTTGGGTCAAAGTAATCACTCATGAATCTACGTTACCCCCAGTCTTTGTGGGATTTAAGAACACTCTGAAAGGAGCGATGATGCATATGTGGACAGGTTAAACCTGCCGCAGGCTGAAGACAGCCTTAAGGAGAGAAATCCATGCATGATCTTTTGATTGGCCTTGCCTTTGTTGGAATGGTTATCGCGCCCGCCCTGGTTGCAGCCCACTCCGGAACCGGCGAACAGAACGACGAAGCCGAATAGTCAAGGCAATCCTGAGACCAGCGCTTTCAACCCAGATCTGCGCTGTTAGGATTCCAGCCGTCACTTCCCAACTCATCCCCGTCAATAGTCTGAAACCCAAAGCGGTTTCCGCCTTGCGGAGTCATTGCCCTCAGTAACCTCTGCGATTAAACTGGAGGTTTGAGGGGCCAACCATGCTCGTAGTGATGAAAGCGCAGGCGACGCCGGAACAAGTTCAGGCGGTCTGCGACCACATTGAACAGTTGGGTTTCCGCGCTCATCCGCTGCCCGGAGCGCAACGCACCGCCATCGGCATTACCGGCAACAGCGGCGAAGTGGAACGAGGCAATCTGGAGGAACTCTCCGGAGTTGCTGAAGTTATCCGTGTCACTAAGGCCTACAAACTAGCCAGCCGCGACGTGAAAGAGGACGACACCGTCGTTCGCTTTCCGGGAACAGATGCGGCCATTGGCGGCCGAAATCTGGCAATCGTCGCCGGACCATGCTCGATTGAGAGCCGCGAACAGGCCTTCGCCATCGCCCAGCAGGTCTCCGCCGCGGGCGCACAGTTTTTCCGCGGGGGCGCCTACAAACCTCGCACCTCTCCGTATGCATTTCAAGGACTCGGTCTTGAGGCACTCAAGATCATGGCCGAGATTCGCGATGCGTTTGGCATGCGCATCATTACCGAAGCCATCGACAATGAAACCCTCGAGTTAGTGGCCGAGTGGGCCGATGTGATCCAGATCGGCGCCCGCAACATGCAGAACTTCTCGCTGCTGAAGCGCGCCGGCCGCATGCGCAAGCCGGTGCTGCTGAAGCGAGGCATGAGCGCAACTCTCGATGAGTTTTTGATGGCCGCCGAATACGTTATGAGCGAGGGCAATTACGAAGTGATACTTTGCGAGCGCGGTGTGCGGACGTTTGCTGACCACACGCGCAACACGCTCGACCTGAGCATTGTGCCCGCCGTGCAGCGGCTCAGTCATCTGCCGATTCTGGTGGACCCCAGCCACGGCACAGGCAAGCGCAACAAGGTGCTTCCCATGGCGCGCGCGGCCATTGCTGTCGGCGCCGATGGCGTGCTCGTCGAAGTGCATCATCAGCCAGAGAAGGCGCTTTCCGACGGCCCGCAGTCCATTTACCCCGAGCAGTTTGCCACCATGATGAACGAAATTGAGCAGATCGCACCCATTGTTCATCGCAGCCTCCCTCGCGGCATCCACGTTGAGTCGGCCATGGCCGGGCATGACAACAAAACCAAGTAACACTATCCGAACTAGAGCAGGAGGCGGCCTCAAAGGCCGCCTTTTCGCGATGTGCCTCGCATTGGTGGCACTGTCCGGATGCCGTCCCCGCGACTTTCCTCAGTTCCCGGCGGACTACCGTGAATACGCCTATGTGACGAACGGCGCGAGCGGCACGGTGTCAGTGTTTGACGTGGTCAACGTGCGGCTGGATCGCGAAATTCTGGTGGGAGTGAACCCGGTTGCTGTGGCCGTCAACTCTGCGCGTCCTGAGGTTTATGTGGTCAACGCGGGGTCTCCCGGCGGGCAGGGCTCGCTGTCGGTTTTGAACGCGGAGAACAACACCGTCACGGCGACGATCCCGCTTCACGCGCAGCCGCTGTCGATCGATATCGATGCCGAGCACGACCTGGCTTACATTGCCAACTCCGGCTCCAACACCATCTCCGTCGTTGACTTAAAGAGCCGGCGCGAATTGACCCAGATTGGCACAGGCGAGCAACCTGTAGAAGCCCGCATCGCTCCTGACGGAAATACTGTGGTGGTGCCCAATCGAGGCGGCAATTCCGTCAGCCTGATCGACGCGGGAAGCCGTCGCGTGCGCGCCATCTTCGAAGGCTGCCCAGGAGCGGCCGACGCGGTAGTTCTGCCCTACTCATCGAAAGCATTCGTAGCGTGTGCGGGCGGGCATCAGCTGATGGTCATCGCCCTTGCGCATGGGAACCAACCAGACCGATTGGAAGCCATGATGGACGTCGGCCGAGGCCCGGTTCATCTGGCGCTAAAGCCCGATGGCGGCGAGTTGTTTGTTTCGAACTCGCTCTCGAACACGATCAGTGAAGTGATCACCACGACCAACGATGTGGGCGGCGCATATCTGATGGGCGACAATCCAGCGCGCGGGCTGGTATCGAACGATAATTCCCTGCTCTACGAAGCCAATCTGCATGCGCAGGATGTGACGATTTATGCGATTGAAGATGGCAAGCGCACGGGCTCGATTCACGTAGGTGATGGACCGTCAGCGATGGCGTTTTCTGCCGAAGGCCATTTGCTCTTTATCGTCGACACACGATCGGGCGATGTGGCGGTGGTGCGCACATTATCGCACGCGTTATTCACCATGCTGCCCACGGGGCGCGGGCCGAATGCGATCGCGGTGAAAGGCTTCAGGGTGCGGTAAGGACCGACTGTACCTAACCTGCACCGCTCAATCCCTGCTTGCGAATTACTCCGCCTCTTTCTCTCTCGGCCCCATCCGCTTCACGCTGTACTGCGCGCCCGCAAACAGAATCAGCCCCGACACGTAAGCCCAGAACAGCAATCCCACCGAAATGTAGAACGGCCCATACAGCGATTTGAGATCGAGATGCGGCAGCACCGCTGCAAAAACATATTTCGCAGCCAGCCAGATGAGTCCCGTCACCACAGATGCGCGCATTACCGGCCGCCATGGCACTTTGCAGTTCGGCAGCAACCAGTAAATCGTGAAGAAGAACAGGATGCATGCCATGCCGCTGCAAACTGCAAGCCAGGAATAACTGACGGCGTCGTAGAACCAGTTCTCGACGTGGTGAAACATGAGGAATGCCAGAACTTGCCGCTGTGCCGCGCCGAGCAGAATGCTGACCATCCCAAGGCCCACCATGAGGATGGCGAGACCGAAAGCGACCGCCTGATTCACTAAATAATTGCGGCTCTTGGTGACGCCCCAGGCTTGGTTCAAGGCCACTTCCAATGGCAGAAAGATCCCCGTGCAGGCAATGAGAATCATGACAACGGAAAAAATCTGAACGTGCCGCGGCGCTACCAGCTTGAGCCCAGCCCAGAAGCCCGGCGTGGCAGTGGATGGGAAGTAATTTGCGACCAGGTCGCTGACCACGCCCGCCATGGCCTGCGAATGAAACACCGACAAGGAAAGCGTGTAGAGCAACACAATGAACGGAATGAAGGAGAGAATTGCATTGGCCGCTACGCTGAACGCGAACGTGTGCACTTCACTGTCAAGCAGGTAATTGATAAGCGCCGTGCCGTCCTGGCGCCACTGATACCACTTGGAGAGCTTGGCCGGCATGGGCGGCGGTTCAGAGCCCGATCGACCGGCAGGTGCGGCGTTCTGCGCGGCAGGATCTGCCTCCGTACCGGAATTCGAGACGATTGACACGTTCAACTCCCTTGGAGAATTTCTATCCCCTGGTGAATGGGTGGCGGCAAATGCGCCGCAAATGCTGGGAAAGTGATGTATTCAGGATAAGCCCTTTCAGAAAAACCTGCTGAAACTGCGGCTTTCGCCTATTTATCTGGTCACATTTTGTCCTTGCATAAGCACCAATTTCCTGCCATAACTGGAGCACGACGCGCCGATGATGGACTGGGGAAACGGCGCGGTTCCCTCTGGAGTTTCCGCTCCGCAAAACATTGAATTTGCCAAGAGATGGCCGGCAATAAAGCTGTGCCTGCTCTTCAAGGAGAACGTGAATGAAGGAACAGGGCATAGTGAAATGGTTCAACGGCGCCAAGGGCTATGGCTTCATCCAGCGCAACACCGGCGAGGACGTTTTTGTGCATTTCTCCGCCATCATGGAGAAGGGCTACAAGACGCTGAACGAAGGTGAGGCCGTAGAGTTTGAGTGCCAGCAGGGCCCCAAAGGTCTGAACGCGGCCAACGTTCTCCGCGTCGTTTAAGACGATTCGCGAGCCTTCTCGATAAGGCCTCAGTGGAACGACTATGCGTGCGGTCTCCTCTCTATGATTTACGCTCGTTCAACTTTTTGAGCGCCCATCCTGCGGCGGCACGGAGTCCTTCGTCGTCCCCTTCCTCCCATGCATGCAACTGCGATTGAAATCGCTGCTGGCCGCTATTTCCCATGGCGATGGCGACGTTGCGCCGGAGACCGGTAAAGCCCGCACGGCGCACCGGTGATCCGTTGAATTTCTGCTCGAAGGCATGTTCGTCGAGAGCTGCCAATTCATCGAGAGCGGGATTCACAAGCTCTTCGCGCGCTTCTAACTCTGGATCGACCGCGATGGGAGCTTTGCGATTCCATGGACAAACGTCCTGGCAGATATCGCAACCGAAAACCTGGCGACCCATGCCCTCCATCAATTCCGTTGCAATGGGGCCGCGGTGTTCGATCGTCAAGTAGGAGATGCAGCGCGTGGCGTCCATCTGGTATGGCGCGTCGAGAGCATTTGTTGGACACGCATCGAGGCAGCGCCGGCAACTTCCGCATCGATCAGGAAGAGTGAGCGGAGTGTGCGCCGGCTCTGCGTTGATAGAAGTCAGAAGCACCGCGAGAAAGACATACGAACCAAGCGTTGGATGGATGAGGCACGTATTCTTCGCGGTCCATCCCAAGCCGGCTGCCGTTGCCAGCGAACGTTCCACGACTGGTCCCGTATCGACGTAGGCGCGTGACTCGAAGGTGCCGAACTCTTGGTACAGCTGCGATTCGAGAGACTTCATGCGCTTCAACAGCACTTTGTGATAATCGCTGGGCTTCCGCTTCCCTTCCGCATCCACGCGGCTCGACCAGGCATAGCGCGCGATCCATGCTGCATCGGCAGGAGCGGAATCGGTCGATTTCGGCTGCGCGTTGTGATAGCTGGCGAGACACACTACCGCGGAACGTGCCCACGGAAATGGCGTGGCCACGCGCGCTCGCGCCAGTTGCTGTTCTTCGTTCAAGCGCGAAAGATATTGCATCGTTCCGCCACGGCCTGCGCGGACCCATGCTGTAAACCGATCCGCGTCTCGTTCGTCGTTAGGATGTGGAAGCGCAATAAGGCCGGCTTCGGAAAATCCGGCCTCCGAGGCAATCGCACGAATGTGATCACGAGTCAGCAAGGCAGACTGCGCTGGAGGTACGGAATTTGTAAACTTTGAATCCACGGAACCGGAAGGGCCTCCACTTGCGTACTACAAAACAACATGTTCGATTGCGAACAGCGAGCGCGCAATCGGACACCAGGGGCGGAAGACGAATGGTCGAAGCCCCTGTGAATTCAGCATATTCGGTCCGGTTGCTTTTGGCCTCTCGCTTGCAGCATTCAAGAGTAAGGGCGTCGCGAAGTACTGCTGGAAAGCAATACTGCGGAGCCCGAATCGGAGGTTGGTTATGATCTGCACTTTTAATGAAGGGAACGAAATGAAATTCGCCGCGCCAAATGGGATGACTGAGTTGGTTCGTGGCACCGATCACAGCCTGGTCGCCCAGTTCGAACCGCTGGTTCGGCGGCAGAGCGTGACCCTGGATCTGAGGGCGGTTGACCGCATCGATGCAGCTGGGATCTCTGCCCTGATCTCGCTCTATGGCTTGGCGCACGAAGCCGGCCACGAGTTCAGGCTTTGCAATGTGCCGGCGCGCGTGTCTCAGATCCTCGCCCTGGTGGGGTTGGACGAAATTCTGGTGTCCCACGTTGCGAACGATTCGATTGCAACGGTCTGCATGACCAGATCGGCTGCCTGAGCGCGTCCAAAACCGGGTTGCCGAAACATGCCGGTCTAGCGGGGCTTTCGTCCTGTCGACCGGCAGAACCCACGCAAAAAACCTTCCATATCAGAATGCGGTTCGGGCTGAGAGAGGAATCCCCGCTTCTCTTACTCGGTTGCCGGATCTCGTATGCTTCCCGCCGGATTCTCCACCTCAAGCGGCCTTTCATCCCCAATTGCGAATCGTCCCCACGACCGAGTATGATGAGGCGCTTTCTGAAAGCGAATGCCATGTGACGTTCAACACAGGCAGTCACATGGGCCAGCCTGTTATTTGTAACTGCGATTCTAGTAATGCCGCGACGCGCAGCCGGAATGGCTGGATGACTCGCACGCACTCAGCCAGAGTACTGTTCGCCCTTGTTGTCGGCTGAGTCAACGTCCCGCCACCCACCCATGGGTCTACGCCTCGTGGACTCCTGCCCAAATGGCAGTTTCTAACGTCGACGGGTCAGGAAATCTTCGTACGGAGGGATTCATCCCATGGCGCAGGGCGTAATGGATCAACAGCATGCCGGTCAGGCAAGCACGACTTCAACCACACCAACAAAGTACGTTTACTTCTTCGGCGGCGGCAGTGCAGACGGCAATGCCCGCATGAAAGACACACTGGGCGGCAAAGGAGCGGGGCTGGCCGAGATGACCAACGCCGGGCTACCGGTGCCTCCGGGCTTCAC
>JANXQR010000358.1 GCA_025353435.1 Acidobacteriota bacterium
GTATTCCACGGCGAAATCGCGGGATCGTTCCATCCGTGATAGAGGATCAATTTGCCGCCACGCGCCGCGAACCGGCTCATGTCTGGATTTGTCGCATCCAGGTCCGCGGCCGTCTTCTCCTGCGATAGCTTCACCATTGCATCCACATCCGCCGTTAGAGCGTTCCACTTCGGATCGCCTGTCACAATGTAGCGGAGATCGTTGCGCACGAAGCGCGCGGACAAGGAAGCCTCGGGATCCTCGCCAACCACCCATTCCCGCCATGAGCTTTCATCGCCGGACGCAAACCCGGGAAAGAGCGTGTGGCCTTTGCTATCCGCCGGACCCGCATAAAGCATCTTCAGCGTCGCGATTTGCGGCTCGGTCAGGCAATCCAGGTCTTCTTCGCCCTTGCACGTCAGCACCGCTGCGTCAAAACCGCACTTCGCAGGATCGTTGATGATCCCGTCTTTCACACCATCGTGGGCATCGCAGGCTTCCAGCGCGGCTTCTTGAATCGCGGCCAGCTTCCAATCAGGAATGTAACTCCGCGGATCGCCCAGCGTTTTCAATCCCGCCACACCAGCCGCCACCATGGTTGACCAGGCATTCGCCGGCGCTCCCGCTAAAATGCCGTCGTAGTCTCCCGGAAAACGCTGAGCCTCGATCAACGCCTCGCGGCCACCGTCGGAACACGCGTCGAAGTACGCCTTGTTCTGCGGCTTGCCGTAATACGCAGCGACAATCTCTTTGGCCCGCTCCGTCATCAGGTGGACCGCGCGCCAGCCAAAGTCCTTTACTTTTTCGGGATGGCCGAACGCCCAGCTTGCGTCGGTCGCCTCGGCTTGATGGCCCGCATCGGAACCCGCTACGGCGAACCCGCGTTTCAAATAGCCCTCGAGTTGCTGATAGTAGATCGACCCGGCAAACCCGCCGTTCCCCGCCCCCAGCAGCCGTGCATTCCATTCCTTTTCCGGCAGCCACACCTCAAAGTGGATCTTCGAGTCGCCGGTCGGTCGCAGGATTCCCGCGACGCGGCAGAATGCCGGCAACCCTTGAATCGGCGCAATTCCGGGAAGCGCCACAGTCCCGGACGTCACCGCCTCCGCCAGTGTGATGGTAGTGGCCTCAAGCTTGAGGGCCTTTAACGCAGCGCAGTCCGCCGCAAACAGCCCTGTAGAACCTGCCATTGCCAAACTAACCAGCACCGCCGCAACCCGTAAAATCGTCATTCTACCCACTCCTCGCGTCCGAGCCTTTATACCAAGCCGAGCCCTCATTCCTCGCTGAATATCCTGCGACATTTATCCTGTTAACAGATGCCGCCTATTCTCAACGCACAATCGATCACCAAGCAGTTTGGCGCCAAGCCGCTTTTCAAATCCATCAACCTCACTGTCGAAGACGGCGACCGCATTGGCCTTATCGGCCCCAACGGCGCCGGCAAGTCCACACTGCTTGCGGTGCTTGCCGGCCAGGTTGAGCCGGATGAAGGCGAACTCGCAGTCCGCAAACGTGCCCGTGCCGCGTACGTTCCACAGGACTCCGTCTTCGAGCCCGGCCTCACCATCCGCCAGGTGCTCGAGCGCGATATGACCCTTGCCCACACACCGGAGAACGAGCGGGAAGGGCGCATCCGCGAAATCTCCGGCCGCACCGGATTCTTCTCCCTTGACGCCGAGGCCGCTTCCCTCTCCGGAGGCTGGCGCAAACGCCTCGCCATCGCGGAAGCCCTCGTCACCGTGCCCGACGTGCTGCTTCTCGACGAGCCCACCAATCACCTCGACCTCGCAGGCATCGAGTGGCTCGAAGAGCTGCTCACGTCCTCGCCCTTCGCCGCCGTCACCGTGAGCCACGACCGCTACTTCCTCGAATCCACTTCCAGCCAGATCGTCGAGCTCAACAAGGTCTATGCCGAAGGCCTGCTGCGTGTGAAAGGAAACTTCAGTCGCTTCATTGAAGAAAAGCAGGCCTATCTCGAATCGCAGAACCGGCAGATGGAGTCGCTACGCAACCGTGTGCGCACGGAGATCGAGTGGCTCCGTCGCGGCCCCAAGGCTCGCACCACCAAATCGAAGGCGCGCATTGATTCCGCCAACGCCATGATCGGCAACCTGGCCGACATGACCAGCCGCACCGCCACTGGCTCAACGGGCATTGATTTCGAGGCCAGCATGCGCAAGACCAAGCGCCTCGTCGAGTTTGAAGGCGTGGCCTGCGACATGGGCGAGCGCCGCCTGTTCAGCGATCTCAATTTCATCCTCACCGCGGGCAGCAAAGTTGGCTTGGTCGGCCCCAACGGCAGCGGCAAAACCACGTTTCTCCGCCTGCTTCGCGGCGAACTGGAGCCGGTCGAAGGCTCCATCCGCCGCGCTGAAGCACTGCGCCTCGTTTACTTCAGCCAGATGCGCGAGATTGACGATAGCCTCACACTGCGCCGCGCGCTTGCGCCTGAAAGCGACTCCGTGATGCACAACGGCCGCCCTGTGCACGTCGCGAGTTGGGCGGCGCGCTTTCTCTTCACTGGTGAACAACTCAATCAACCGGTTCGCAATCTTTCAGGTGGCGAACGAGCCCGCGTGCTCATCGCGCGTCTCATGCTGCAGCCCGCCGATGTTCTGCTGCTCGACGAGCCTACCAACGACCTCGACATCCCCACACTCGAGATACTCGAAGACAACCTGCTTGAGTTTCCGGGGGCGCTGATCCTCGTTACGCACGACCGCTACCTGCTCAATCGCGTAGCGACCACGGTGCTCGGCCTCGACGGTAAGGGCCGCATTGGGCAGTTTGCAGATTTTGGACAATGGGAGACGTGGATCGACGAAGGCGAGACTCTCTCGTCGGCAAAGTCATCTAACTCGACTAACGCAGCTTCAGTAACTAACCCCAGCCCCAACGCGAACTCGGCAAAGAAAAAGCTCTCCTATATAGAAGCCCGAGAGTTCGCCGCAATCGAGAAGCGCGTGGAAGAGTCCGACGCCCGGCTCGCCGCCGCGCGCGACCATGTCGAGCACCCGGAAATTGCCACAGACTCAGTGGCGTTGCAGAAGGCTCTCAAGGACCTCGAAGCCGCACAGGAAGAAAACGACACCTTGTACGCGCGTTGGGCCGAACTCACCGAAAAAGCCGGCTAGGCCCACGACCACTTACTGAATAGCGGGAAACAAGCCGATCTGTACTGGGCCAAGGCGTTTTGCCTCCGTTGCCGCTTTTCCCGTCACCGGTGAAAGCTTTGCAGGCACATCACCTGCTGGCATCACTCGATAGCTCTCACCAGCGGTTCCCGTAAATTCGATCCGCGGACCAGCACCGGCTTTCAAAATCGGTTTCCCAGTATTTCCCGAGATCACGTTTACAGCTTTCCCGGGCCACGGATTACGCAACTTCTGGGTTCCGCTCGCGCCCACCTCGATCACTACGTTGGACACCACGCCATTCCGTGTCTGCACGTCTACCTTTGTTCGACCGCGCACAAACACGCCGCCATCAAAGTCCCATCCCGGCGGGATCGCGGGAGCGATGCGAATGACGCCGTCGTAGTCCTGCACCAGAGCCTCCTGCAGCGCGTCCGCCACTACGCCCACTTGCTCAACATAGCCTGGAAACCCGGGGAGACGTCGACTTCGCTTATTCCAATTCATTTGGTCGTTTCAGAACCAGCGTCGTCCGGCATCGCCTGGGAATCGACATGGTTTTC
>JANXQR010000039.1 GCA_025353435.1 Acidobacteriota bacterium
ACCGGTGAAGTGCGCGATTGGGCTGGCGCCCCTGAAATGGAAGATCTGCAGACCGCCCGTCCCGGATACCGCGAGCAACTTGCCTGTGGGAGACATGGCTGCATCGGTCACTCTGACGACGGCCGTCGTCGGCATATTGCCGGACGTGCTTGTCGTACTCAGATTGCCGCTTGCATCGGCAGTGTAAGAGGCTAGCTGTGCAGGCTTATCGGGATTGAAATCGAGTTGATTCACTGGCTGCAGGGTGATGGCAACATGATTGGTTGGATCCGCCGCGGCCTGCGATGGACAGTAGAAATATCCCGGCGGTGGTGTGGGGGGCGCCCCGCTGCTATTGATTTCGGTGAGCAAACCGCTGCTACTCCGTTGAAACCCATAGATCCCCCAATACATGTCTGCCAGGCAGGATGCCGTATAGGCGTACTGATTGCTGCCGATAAAGCTTACAGGAAGATACAGCCAATCATTGGCGGTGCTGTTTCCCAAATCCTTCAATTCGCCGGTAGGCTTGATGACGGCAAAGGACTCGAAAGTGTTATTCGCGCAGCCGCTGCCCCGGAACTCCATGTCGTACAGGGTCGCGCCGGTGTGGTCGAAAACCAGCGGCCCCAGCGTATTGCAATCGCCGGCCTGCGAGGCATTTGTCGTTGCTGCGTAGAGCAGGGCACCATTGGGTTCGAGAACGAACGCGTCAATGGAGAACCCGTTGCTGTTTACTGCGAAAAGGTATTTGCCATTGACGGCCAGGTTCGTAACATTCTCTTGAAAGGGAGAACCGGGAATGGCGGTGAGCTTTCCATTCTGCGCTGCGTTGAAACCTTCAATTTCATTCACACTTTCGCCGGGGACCTTGCTCGACACGTACACCCACGCAGCGGGCAACCTGGCGGCGGTCGCGCTCGTTTGTGCATCCGCGTAAGTGCGTTCAGGCGAACCCTGGGCCAATGCCGCAGCCGTACACAGCGTAGCGCCCAGTAGAGCAAAGCTCAGCTTTCGGATCACATGATTCTCCTTCTATTTCATATGCGCATCGTCTTCCTTAAATATCGATGCGAACCAGACACAGCCATCACGCGGTCAACCGAACCGCCGTTCTACTCGACAGATTAGGCATTATGCGGGGGAATGTAAGGTCAATTAGGCTCACCCTTCAGAGCCGGACTGCGGGGGGGAAGAGCCCCGTTGCCTATCGCAGCATCTTGAATGCGTGCATCCAGTCGTTCTTCACAAATCCCGGAATGCACCACAACATGCAAAGAGGCTCAATGGCGCGCGCCGCTTCTGCCGGGCCCATGTCCTCCACCTCCCAGCCAAGGTCCTCCACGATCCCACTGACCGCCTTCTTGGCATCCGCGTTGTTCCCGCAGATGAACATGGTCGGTTTGCCACCTGCAAACTTGGGATCGACCATGCCGGGAGCGCCCACCGAATTGAACGCCTTCACAAAGCGGGCCAGCGGAAACTCCTGCTGCAGCGTCTCCATCAACGACTTGTTGATGTCGGTAAAGAACTGCAGAACACCGTTCACCGGCGGCGCGTCCGCGATTGGGTTACAGGCGTCCATCACCGGCTTGCCCCCCAGGTTCTCAGCGCCGGCAAGATGAAGCGCCTCACTGGCTGCGGTGCCTTTGACTGCCAGCACGACCAGATCGCCAAACGCCGCCGCTTCGGCAAAGTTCCCCACCGATCCGCCTAAATTCTCAGCCGCCCAATCCTTCAGCTTTTCCGGTGACCGCGACCCCAGCTTCACCTGGTGGCCGTGCTTCAGAAATCCCGTTGCCAATACCTTTGCCACGCCGCCCGATCCAAGTACACCTATCAACATTCCACGCCCTCTGTCCCCGAGTGTAGCCCGGACCCGTTACTGCTTCAACAACACTGTGAACCGGGTTCAAGAGCACACTCCGCTCCGACCACGGATTCTATCTGCGGTATCCTTGAATCGTGCCCCCCAAATTGAGGAGCCCATCCTGCCCATGAACCTCCAGATTGCCAAAATCTCGGAGATGGCCGCCGGTGCCGTCGTGATTGCCAGCGCCGCTGCGCTCGGCGTCTGGCTCCTTGTCCGCCGCCGCCCGACCCCTGAAGAAATGGAGCTGGCCCGGCGCACCTTTCTAACCCAATCCGGCCGCCTGGTCGATGGCACCCTGCTCGATGTCTGTGAAGTTCCTGGCGAAGACGGACGCACCCTCACCATGGTCATCTACGACTACCTTATCGGCGGCGTCGACATCCAGTGCTCCCAGGACATCACCAATATGCACGATATCGTGACCCCGGAACAGGTGAATGCCGGCCTTCCATGCTCCGTCCGCTATCAGCCAGGCAACCCCCAGAACAGCATCGTGATCGCCGAAAAGTGGTCCGGCCTGCGCATCAAATCCCCACGACTCCCCATTGCCGTTGGGCTTTCCACCCCAGAAACCCACCACCTCAACGGCAAAGCCGACCTCTCCGGCCCCGTCTAGTCGCCAGTCTCGGGACCCTCGGCAACCATACCCAACCCGGGTTACACTATCTCCATGCACGTCCACGCGACACCGGCACCCAACCAAGGCTCCGGCCATACCCAAACCGTGCTGCGCTTCTCCCTGGTCGCCACGCTCGCCTATGTGGCACTGACTTTTGTCGCGGGCATGCGCGCCCATTCGCTCGCCCTGCTATCCGAGGCCGGCCACAACGTCTCCGACTTCCTCGCGCTGGCGCTGAGCTTCGTCGCCGTCTACTTCCAGACCCGTCCCGCCGACCCCTCCAAGACTTTCGGCTACCAGCGCGCCGGCGTCCTGGCCGCCTTCATCAACGCCGCCACCCTCATCGTCATCTCCGGTTGGATCGCCATCGAGGCCGTCCATCGGCTCAGCGTCCCAGTCGCAGTCCAGCCGAGGCTAATGATGATCGTCGCCGCCGCTGGCGTGGTGATGAACGGCGTCATCGCCGCCCTCCTCTGGGGCGTGGCGCGGGATGTGAATATGCGCTCGGCCTTCCTGCACATGGCCGGCGACACGCTCTCGACAGCCGCAGTCATCGCTGGGGGCGCAGGAATCCTCTTCACCGGCCAGAACTGGATCGATCCGGTCTTGTCTATGGTGATCGCCGCCCTCATTCTCTGGTCGAGCATTGGGATTGTGCGGGAGACGCTCAATATCCTTCTTGAAGGCACGCCGCAGGGGGTGAGCCTCCGCGAGATTCGCGCCGGAATGGAGGAGGTTGCCGGAGTGCTGAATGTGCACGACCTGCACTGCTGGAGCCTCGGCTCGCAGTCGCGCGCGCTGGCGTGCCACGTCACCATCGCCGACATTCCGCCGTCCGAGAGCGCCTGCATCCTGCTGAATCTGAACCATGTTCTTAAGGATCACTTCGACATCTGCCATACCACCATCCAGTTTGAGCACGAAAACTGTTGCGTGGACCTGGAAGGCTGCGTAGTGCCGATTGAACAGATGGCGTCCAGCAGCGGCGGCCACTCCCACCATGGACATTCCCATTGACCATCGCAGCACAAGTGACGGCCAACGGCCCAAATTCCGGCGATTCCGCCGTAAACTGATTCCATGGAAGAGTTCAGTCGCATACAGCGTCTGCCCCCTTATGTTTTCAACATCACGGGGGAGATGAAGGTGTCCGCGCGCCGTCGCGGAGAAGACATTATCGACTTCGGGATGGGGAATCCCGATGGGGCCACGCCCAAGCACATTGTGGACAAATTGGTGGAAGCTGCTGGGAAGCCGGCGACCCACCGCTACTCGGTGTCAAAGGGCCTGCCCCGTCTGCGCCGAGCCATTACCAACTGGTATAAATCCCGCTACGACGTGGATCTCGATCCCGACTCCGAGGCCATCGTCACCATCGGCTCCAAGGAGGGCATTGCCCACCTTTGCCTGGCGATTCTGGACTCGCGGGACACCGTGCTGGTGCCGAACCCCAGCTATCCCATCCACATTTACGGCCCGGTCATTGCGGGGGCGCACGTGGTGAGCGTGCCAATCGTGGACCAGGGGCAGTTCCTGGCACAACTGGAAGACCTGATTCCGCGCATGGTCCCTCGGCCCAAGGCGCTCATCGTCAACTTCCCGTCGAACCCCACAACCCAATGCGTGGAGCTGCCTTTCTTAGCCAGATTGGTCGAGCTGGCCAAGGAGCACGGCTTCTACCTCATCCACGACCTGGCCTACGCCGACATCGCCTTCGACGGCTACAAGCCACCGAGCGTCCTTGAGGTTCCCGGCGCCAAAGACGTGGCGGTCGAGTTCTTCACCCTCTCCAAGAGCTACAACATGCCGGGCTGGCGTGTGGGCTTCATGGTCGGCAACCGCACTCTGGTCAACGCCCTGGGCCGCCTCAAGAGCTACTTCGACTACGGCACATTTACGCCCATCCAGGTAGCGTCGATCCTGGCCCTCGAGGGCCCACAGGAATGCGTAGCCGAGATTTGCGAAACCTACCGCAGCCGCCGCAACGTGCTTGTCGAAGGCCTCAA
>JANXQR010000367.1 GCA_025353435.1 Acidobacteriota bacterium
CGCGGCGGCGCTCCTCGGTCATGGGCGGCACGGGCACGCGAATAATCTTGCCGTCCGACTGCGGATTGAAGCCGAGGTCGGAGGTCTGGAGAGCCTTCTCGATATCCTTGACGATGGTGGGGTCCCACGGCGAAATGAGAATCAGTTGCGCTTCAGGAGCGGAGATCTGCGCGAGCTGGCTGATGGGAGTGGGCGTGCCGTAGTAGTCCACCTTGACCGAATCAAGCATGTGCGCGCTGGCGCGGCCGGTGCGCACTGAAGCCATGTTGGATTGGAATGCGGCGACCGCCTGATCCATGCGCCGCTTGAGGTCCGTGTAGATGTCTTTCGTCGCCGGGTTGCCGCCCATAAATGACGCCATTGCTTTATCCTCGCAGATTGCGTGATGCCAACGGCTATTTTACAACCGTGGGGTAGGGCTGCCCACGGCGGGAAATTGTTCGCCCAGGTTGGCTCCCGTCGATATGGAAATTGTGGCGCGTGTCGTCGAGTCCCTCATTCGAGGCACGCGACGATGCAGGCGTTGGAGCTGTCATCGCGAACGGGCGACAGCGATCAAGTCCAGCACGTCTGCTATCGCTCGCGTTGTTGGGTTGTATGCCACAACGTAGCCACCGCAGTAGCCGTAGCGATAGCCGGGTGGAGGCGGTGCAGTGATGTTTACCCAATATGTCTGCGGGACGGGCCGGACAACATACTCGGTGGGAACGTACGCTCCGACCACGAGTACTGGACGCCTGCGGCTCCGCCATCGATCCGCATCGCCGCGATAGTACGAGTAGAAGTGATCGCGGTCTTCCTCACGGAAATATTTCTTCGCCTGACCGGGAGGCAGGCCTCTGCCATCGTCGCCATACTTTTTCGCCTGGCCCGGGGGCATGCCACGGTCGTGTTTTTTCGCCTGACCGGGGGGCATTCCGCCGTGCCCGGGTGGCCGATTATCGGGATCACGGCCCGGAGGGCCTTGTGCAATCAGGGAAGCGGAGACACAAAGCAATGCGGCTTGAAGTATGGCGTATCGATCTAGTCGATTTCTTTTCATATTCACCCTTTTCGATTCGTGCGGACTTAAAAACGGGCCTATCGATTCAATTCCCTGGATTGCGTCTTTCATCACTAATTCGATCAACGAGAGCATCTTCAGCTGCGAACAGCCGGCCCCATCGACGCCGCCTGCTCATGCGCGTGATAGCTCGACCGCACCAGCGGCCCGCTCTCCACATGGCGGAATCCCATCTTCAACGCCTCAGCCTTTAATTCGGCAAACTCGCGCGGCGTGTAGAGGCGCGCCATGGGAAGATGATCGCGCGAGGGGCGGAGATACTGGCCGACGGTCAGGATGTCACAATGCACAGCGGCGAGATCGCGAAAGACTTGAAGAAGTTCGGAAGTCTCTTCACCAAGTCCCACCATCACGCCTGACTTCGTAATGCCCGCCGGGTTGAGTTCCTTGGCGTAACGAAGCAGTTCCAGCGTCCGCTCGTAGCGCGCTCCGGAGCGCACCACGCGATACAGCCTTGGCACCGACTCCGTGTTGTGATTGAGCACTTCGGGCCGCGCTTCAACCACCACGCGGATCGCTTCCTGATTGCCCTGGAAGTCGGGAATCAGCACTTCGACTCGGCACCCGGGCGCCTGCTTGCGAATCTCTTCAACCACCATCGCGAATGCCCGCGCCCCGCCCACCAAATCGTCATCGCGATTTACGCTGGTGATCACCGCATGTTGCAGGCCGAGTACGGCGACTGCCTCCGCAACCCTGCGTGGCTCGTCGAAATCAATAGGCTCGGGGCGCCCCTTGGGCACGGCGCAAAATCCGCAGCGGCGTGTGCACAGGTTGCCCAGCATCATGAAGGTCGCGGTCTTGTGGTGCCAGCACTCGCCAATGTTGGGGCAATGCGCGCTCTCGCAAACTGTGTGCAGCCCCAGCGAGCGGGCCAGGCGCTTCAGCTCATGAAAATTCTCGCCAACGGGCGCTCGCGCCTTCAGCCACTCGGGCTTGGGCACCGGGGCCGTGCGTAAAGGCGCTATCTGCACCAAGTCCATCACTCACTCATTCTACCGGGATCGAACGGAAGGGGTTTCAAACCTGCGGGCCAGTCTGATCAGTGATCGGACTGGCCCGGCTCTTGTCTTACTTTCGATGCACGTCTTACTTCCTTAGACTGTCTTACTTTGTACTGATGTCTTACCGAGGCTGAAGCGCGGGATCTGCTCCCGAATCCGGAGTGGAATCTGCCCGCCCGCGTTCGACAATGCGGATGGGCCGCTCAAGCTTGAACGTTAGAACGCTCTCTGCTGGCAGCACAATCTGCTTGTTGCCGGTAAACGCCGTCCCGGCAGTCCCCGCGCCGCCGCCCGCTAGCGCGCCGATCGCTGCGCCTTTGCCGCCGCCTGCCAGGCCGCCGATCAGGGCTCCAAGTCCCGCACCGCCGCCAATGAAGCCCGCGCTGCGCTTTCCCTTGCCCTGTTCGGCCTTTGAGATGGTGCCCGTTTCCACTGGATACGTGCCCCAGCGCGAGTGCACGCGGTCCAGCTTGACCGCCAGCAGCGCGCCGCCTTTGAACCGACCCAACGCCTTGGCGTCGACCACGGTGCCGTCAGCGCGCGCCCCCTTGGCTATCACTGTCTCCCCGCGGACCATCACATCGTCAGCGACCGTGGCCTGGAAGGTTTCGCCCGGCTGGGCGTCCTTGGAACTCAGATCCTGATCGAGCCGCACGCGGATCTCGGTGTCGGCGGGAAGGTTGACCGCGGCTGGCGGCGGAGGTGTCCTTGGAGCGCTTGCCGTGCTGCTCCCAGCCTGTCCCGGAGACGCCGCTGCCGGCTGTTGAGACCCTGCCTGATCCGGCGAGCCAGTTGCCGGCTGGTTCTGGTTACTGCTTGGGCGGCAACCGCCCATCATCAACGCGGCGGCCAGTGCCACCAAAGAAAAATAGCTGCGAGAAAATTTCATGTGAATCTTCCTTCCGTTTTTTGCGTGTCCCACAAAAACGGGGACCCAGCGAAATGCCGAAAGGCATTCCCAAAGGTCCCCCCTTCTATGACTCTTAGATGTCCAGGTTCTTTACGTCAAGTGCATTGTCTTCGATAAATTTCCGTCGCTTCTCCACATCTTCGCCCATAAGGGTTGTGAAAATCTCATTGGTTTCGACAATGTCTTCGAGTTTCACCTGGAGCAGCGTGCGGTGTTCCGGATCCATGGTCGTCTCCCAGAGCTGCGTCGACGTCATCTCACCCAGGCCCTTGTAGCGCTGCACCTGGTAGTCCTTCTTGCCCTGCTCCACGATGTAGGTAAAGAGCTCGCGGGCGGTTTGTTTTTCAACCGGCTCGCGAGGAATGCGTGAGCCTCGGCCGCCTTTTGCCTCAGCACGCGTTTCCACGCTGCCTGTGGACGGAGCGCCCTCCGCTTCGGGTACTTCTTCCTCAGCGCTCAGTTCCGCGGCGGCAGCCGTCTTTGAAGCAAACTCGATCAGGAACGGCGGTTCAAGATAGTCCTTGATCTGCGAGAACTTCGACATCATCTGCCGGAATTCAGGGCTCGACACCAGCGTCCAGTCGATGCTGCGCGTGGCGTGCTGCGAGTCCATAATGCTGATCGACCAGGTGTGGTGTTCTTCGTCCTGCACCGGCGCGTGCACGGTGATCTGGAATTCGTCGGCGACAGCCGAAAGCTGCGCGTGCAGCGCGATGATCTTCTCCGGAAGATCGTTCTCGCTCTTCGATGTGAAGTCGGAGCGGTTCACCAGCTCCGCGCGCGCCAGCAACTCCGTCAGTCTCTCGTTGCGGATGCGCTTGTCCACCTTCTCTGCGAAGCCCAGATACTCTTCAAGGAAGCCCATGAAGCGGGTCAGTTCGGCGCCTTCAATCCGGCTGGCTGCCTCACCGTGGCGAACCACAATACCCTCGGAGGCGCGCTTCACCATCACCTTCACAAACTCACGATCGTCCTTGATGTACTGTTCGAAACGACCCTTTTTGATCTTGTAGAGTGGCGGCTGCGCAATGTAAATGTTGTCGCGCTTGATGAGCTCCGTCATGTGGCGGAAGAAGAATGTCAGCAGCAGCGTGCGAATGTGCGATCCGTCGACGTCGGCATCGGTCATCAGGATGATCTTGCCGTAGCGGAGTTTAGATACGTCGAAGTCGTCCTTGCCGATTCCGCAGCCTAACGCGGTGATCATGGCGCGGATTTCCTCGTGGCCCAGCATCTTGTCATAGCGGGCCTTTTCCACGTTCAGGATCTTGCCCTTGAGCGGCAGAATCGCCTGGAACCTGCGGTCGCGCCCCTGCTTTGCCGTTCCGCCTGCGGACTCACCCTCGACGAGATACAGTTCGCATCGATCGGGGTTGCGCTCGGAGCAGTCGGCCAGCTTGCCGGGCAGACCGCCCCCATCGAGCGCGCCCTTGCGACGTGTAAGGTCGCGGGCCTTGCGCGCAGCTTCGCGGGCGCGGGCCGCTTCAATTGCTTTGTTGATGATGCGCTTGGCAATGGGCGGATTCTGCTCTAGGAACATGCCCAGGCGCTCGTTCACGAACGCCTGCACATTGCCGGCGATATCGGAGTTGAGCTTGCCCTTGGTCTGGCCTTCGAACTGCGGCTGCGGCAGCTTGACGCTGACCACCGCTACCAGGCCTTCGCGCACGTCGTCGCCGCTCAGGTTTTCTTTCATGTCCTTGAACAGGCCCAGCGACTGGCCGATGGCGTTGATGGTGCGCGTAAGCGCGGTGCGAAACCCCGAGAGATGCGAGCCGCCGTCAACCGTGTTGATGTTGTTGGCGAAGCTGAACACGGTCTCGGAGTAGCTGTCGTTGTACTGCAGCGCGATCTCGATCTCCACGCCTTCGCGGGCAGCTTCCATCATGATCGGCTTTTCGTGCAGCACCTGCTTGCCGCGGTTGATGTGCTTCACAAACTCGGCAATGCCGCCGGCGTAGCGGAATTCGGTGCGCTTGGCCTCGCCCGTCTTGGGATCGGCGGTGCGCTCGTCGGTCAGCGTGATCTCCAGGCCCTTGTTCAGGAACGCCAGTTCGCGCAGCCGCTGGGCCAGCGTGTCGTAGTTGTACTCCGTGACCGCGAAAATGCTCTTGTCGGGAAGGAAGTGAATCTTCGTCCCTTTCTTCTTGCTGATTCCCACCTTGCGCAATTCGCTCACGGGCAGACCGCAACTGAAATCCATCTCCCAGGTGTGGTCGTCGCGCCAGATTTCGACATTGAATTCCTGGCTCAGGGCATTCACGCAGCTCACGCCCACCCCGTGCAGGCCGCCCGACACCTTGTAGTTGGAGGCATCGAACTTGCCGCCGGCGTGCAGCTTGGTCAGCACCACCTGCACCGCAGGCATCTTCGACCCGTCCACCAGGGTCATCATGTCTACCGGAATCCCGCGGCCGTCATCAACCACGGTAATGGAGTTGTCCACGTGGATGATTACCTCGACCTTGGTGGCGTAACCGGCCAGCGCCTCGTCAACGGAATTGTCCACCACCTCGTAAACCAGGTGATGCAAACCCATCTCGCCAGTCGAGCCGATATACATCGCGGGGCGCAGGCGAACTGCTTCAAGACCTTCCAGGATCTTGATGTTTTCGCCGGTGTAGCTGTTTTTTTGGTTCACGTCTTCGGGAAAGGGGATGGTTTCAGTCGCCATAGAGTTCCATTTCGGGATTCGCTCCGGCCCTCAAGGTAATACGGCCCCGAAACATGGCGCCGGCCAACCGGCGTTTCGGGATTAACCGCTTGAAAAATGGAGGGCTTTTGGGCATTTTCGCCTGTGCTTATTTTAGCACGTTGAGGTCTTAAAATTCGTCTGGAGGGGTAGTCACCCAATGGTTACCTCCATGCAGTTACATCGGTTAGTAATGACTTCAGTAATGTTACCGTAAAATTCTTCGTCAATGGTGCTGAAAGAGATGGACTTACCGCGAAAAGATCGGCTAGTATCTGGAGGTGACCAGGGAGCCATCCTGAGTCAATGAAAATCTGTCCGAGGGGTAACTGAATATGAAACTCGCAGTTCGAATTCTCGCTTTGTCTGTGGTCATCGCCGGCGCCGCTGCTGCAACCGTTTCTTCGTCCACCACCCATGCTTTTTCGAGCCGTCAGGCGGCGTCTTCTGCCCTGCCTATGCCCGGCTGCGGCCCCCATATTCCCGGCTGCCCCAAGTAATTGGGTACCAAGGTGGGACGGAATTCAGGGGTAATTACACGAAAGTGCTAGTACCTTAAGCACATTTCCCGTTGAGCCATGGGAGAAATAGGGCTATTCTGAGTTCACTCTCGGAATGGCGGTAAGTCCCCTATGCCTCTGAACAACGCAACTTATTGGATGAGCGCAATCGAGTTTCTGCTCTGGGCTTCAGTCGGCTACCTCTTTTGGGCCAAGAAGCTGAACAAGCGCTTTCCCGCCATGAGCACGTACCTGGCGCTCCAAATTTTCTCAATGCCCATCCTGATGGGCGCCTTAATTATGCAGTCCAAGCCTGGCGGCGACTGGTTCTTTCCCGTCTACTTCTTCGGCCGCTACGGCGTCTACATCGCGAGTGCCATACTGCTCTACTTCGTGTGCCTCGAGATTTTCCGCTATGTACTGTCAGCGTTCACCGGCCTGCTCCGCTTCGGCATTGTGGTCTTCCGTTGGGCCGCGGTGGTTTCACTCATCATGAGCATGACCACGGTTTCGTTCGCACATCGCGGAATCCTGATCATTCCTGACATAGCGTTCAGCATGATGCGTTCCGTGAGCCTTCTCGAACTTTGCCTTCTCGCTTTCCTTTGCCTCAGCTTGAGCGCACTTCAACTCCCGCTTCGTGACATTTCATTCGGAATCGCCCTGGGGTTCGGCGTCATGGCGACTAATGACTTCGTGACGGCCGCTCTGATGAAGGTCGACTCGAAGTTCACGGATTCGTTCCAACTTGTATACCAGGCGGTCGGACTTGGCGCCCTGGGCATCTGGGTCGCTTACGCTGCCCTGCCCGAGCCGGTGCGCAAGCCCCTCGTGGTCGCAGCCGGATCCACCATCTATCGCTTGAACGAGATCGCTTCGGCGCTTGGTCACAAGGGCGTGAACGTCGCCGTACCGCAGACCGTCAATAGCTTCTTCCTTACCGATGTGGAGAAGGTGGTCGAGAAGGTTTTGAGTCGCAATCTCAAGGAGAGCGAGTCAAAGGTGAGTTAACAAGTTCTTGCTCGGGGGAGCTAGAAAGGCAATGGCCCGGATTCCACGACGGATCCGGGCCATGCGCTTTTTGTAACTGTGAAGTAGATCCCAAATGGCTAGCATTGTTGAAGGTGTTCAACTTCATCCAACTTCTGCCCGCGTTTGCCGGTCTTAGGTCGTCTCAAAGTCGTCAACGCGTGCAGACGAATTTGAACTGAAGTGGACTTCGAATCGCTTACCACCGCTACTTTGACGATTCCTGCAAAACTGCAACGGGACCAATCAGACCTGATGCCAGCAACGGAGAATCTTTCTTGTAGGCTGGCCAGGTCGCGAAGGTGTATTTGGTTGTCGTATCGGGTTGCAGATCTCCAATCAAACGATTCACCCACGCATTGATCACCTTCACAGACACTTCGTTGGCACCCGGCTTCAGAGCAGCGGTGACGTCGACACGGTAAGGCGCATGCCACACCGTACCCAGTTCCTTCCCATTCACGGTCACGATGGCAATGTTCTTCACGTCGCCAAGGTCGATCCAGAGGGTCGCGCCCTTCTTGAACCAGTCGGGCGAAGCCTGAATGGACTTGGTGTAGGTGCCGGTTCCAGCAAAGTACTTCACGCCTATGTCGGTGCTTTCATGCCACGAGATGAGCTTGTCGAGGGTGATGGACTCTGGTGCGCCGCGGCCGGGCTGGAAGGCGAGACTCCATGGGCCATCGACTGTGGCAAGCTGTGTTTCAGTGGCTTTGGGAAGAGTGTGAGTGGTTTCCTTGGTTGGAGTGCGGAATATGACAAACACGGTGCCCCACGGTTCGAAGTGCAGTGGCACCGTGGTGCGTCCGCCGGCAATGGTGAACGATGCGGGAGCGGTCTTGCCGGTCTCCGAGTACCACAGTTCAGGGGCCTTGCCGCTGACGCGGAAGCTGGCGTCGACGGTTGACTCGGCGTCTCCGCGGTTATCGAGGAAGTAGATGTCGGCGTCAGCAGTCTTGCGGTGTGCAAAGGCGATCTGCTGGCCATTGGCTGGCTTTACGTAGTCGAAGTCCAGCGCGACGTTGAGCGCCTTCAGGGCTGCCTCCGCGTTCTGGCCGGCGTAGACTTTTCCCTTGCCTACGGTCTGCACGCCGCTTCCGGACCCGAATAGCTCGTCATTGAGCTTCTTGAATTCGGTCGCGTCGTCAGAGAGGCTGGGAGTGCCAACAGGTTTTTCGCCGGAGACCACGGCGCCTTGCTCGACCAGCTTGTGAAGCGCGCGCAGAACGGGAAGCGACATGTGTTTGCTGTACTTGTCGAGGGCAAGCAGTCGATAGCTCATACCGGATTTGGTAGTGATGTTTCCATCGCTGACGCCGAGCACGTGGATGAGGCCGTCGGCGTTGATGTAGTCGAAGTTGTAGCCGGCTGGAACGTCGGGGTCCGAGTCTGCGAACAGCGCGGTGACATTGGAGTCTTCACCGTAAAAATAGATTACGTCCGCTGCGAATTTTCCCTGTTGAAGCAGGAAGGAATTGCGGGCAAGATACTTCGTCCAGACATTGGCTTGCTCCGCCCAGGTTTCATTGCGGTTGAACCACTGCCCGCACGGCCCGAGGCTGAGGCCGGGAGCCTTGCCAATGAGGGCCTGATGGGCTGACTCGTGGATGACGAATCGGTTGATGCCGTTGAGGAACTCCTGATCGGCGGTGGACTTGAGAGTGCCGGGAGACCACGCCCATGCGGTCGTCGAATCGCAGGACGTCATGGACTCGGCAGCGGCGATATTCTGGCCGTAGATGTGGGCGACGGATGCGGACTCGCGGTCGTCGGCGTTGTAGCCGTGTGTGGGCTTGAACACGCCGCCAGGCTTCTGAACCCACATGGCGCTCATCGGAATGTCATCGAGCTTCTTAACTTCCATGCCGTCGGCGATAAGGGCGCGGCCTGACTCGTGCGACTCGCCATAGTGGCCCATGCCGCGTTCCTTGAGCGAGGCTTGCACTTGGCCGTAGTGCTCATCGGCAACCAGGTCGGCAATCGTCTTGCGAAGATCCCAGAGGAACTGATCGCTGGCCGGGGCACTCTCGACAATGTGTCCAGTCAGAACCGGGAGCCACGGCATTGGATCGTAGCCTCGGTACTTTTTGAACTTGTCGATCATGTCGTCGGTCCAGTTTTGTGCGCCCGCTTCCCAGCTATCGGTGATGACGTAGCGGATGCCGCGCTTGCCAATCATGTCCGCGCCGACGGTGTCCTTGTAGCTGTCCAGATAGCCGTTCATGTAGTTCTTCACAAATCCGGCATTGAGCTTGTCGACTTCAAGACCAGTCGCTTCTTTAGTGGCGGGGTGGTTGGTGATGCCAAGCAGCGAGTAGCCGAAACGGAGAATGACCCAGTGGCCTTCAGGCGGCGTCCAGTCGAGCGTGCCGTCGGGACGCAATTTGCTGGTGAGGTTGATAACGTCGCTCTTCTGGATCGCATCTTGCGGCGTGAATTCCGCCGTCGCAAAGCCGTAAAGATCCGGCACCTGGTTGAATGCGGCCTTCTCCTCGAAGCGATTGACGCGCGCGCCTGGATGCAGCACAAGCTCTGCGATCAAGTGATTGGTTGGCGGCGGAGCACTGGCCATGCCCATCTCTGCGAATGGGTTTGGGGGGACGGGCATGGTTTTGAAGGTCACTCGGAAATACTTGGCGGTGACGGGAAGGAATGAGATGGTGTGCTGAGTGGAGCCGCCTTTCGGCACATCGATGACGAGGTGAAAATTCTCGCCGTCATCGCTTGCTTCTAGAGCCTTGCCGCTGTCGCCGCCGGGCGGAAGGAACCCATCCATCGGCCCCTTCTTTCCGGACACGATCGTCAGCGCGCGAATCGATTGGGGCTGCGGAAATTCGTATCGGATCCAGGCCTTGCCGCCCTCTTCCTTGGCCATGGGCAGAGCAACCGTCGCCACCAGATCGCCATCTGCGAGCAATGCAGGATCGATTGTGCCACCGCTGGTGGTGATCTTCGGCTGCAGCGATTCGAGCGGCACATCGGTTGCGGCTTCCTTGTAGGCGATGACGAACGAATCGGCGTAGTACGCAGGCGGTTTGGCCGCTCCTCCCAGCATGTCGCCCACGTCTTCAACGGGGAGGTTCTGGAAGGCCCCGGTGTTTTCGGGTGGATGCGGCAGGGATCCGGTGAAGGGCTTGCCGCCTTCAACCCGGGTCTCGCTCCATACATACTTCTTCATCGCCTCTTTCGCGGGCACCCACGGGCCGCCGGTCTCACTCCAACCGGGCGAACCGGCGATTGCTTCTTCCAATCCAAGCTGGTCGGCCAGCGTGGTCGCGTACTTGAATGCGTCTTTCCATTCCGGAGTCATATACGCCAGACGCTTCTCAACAACCTGCGGCGTGAAAAGCGCGGCGTCGAAGTTCTGAAAGCCCCCAAGCCCGGCACGCTGCATCCACTCGAGATCGAGCTTGATGCCCTCTTTGGTGATGTTGCCGTTCATCCAGTGCCACCACACGCGTGGGCGGGCGCCTTCAGGCGGGTTCTCGAAACCGCTCTTCAATTTGTCGGTTGTGCCCTGTGCCGCGGCCATGGTTGCACCAAGAGTCAGACAGAGTGCGGCGAGTCTCATCCACCGATCGCACGGGGAAGTTGATTTCATCAGCATTCGCGCATCCTTTAGCTCAATCGAGACGGAGTGTACCGATCGGTTCGCGCGCCTGTCAATCTTCGAAATAATTTATGTATTGGTATTACCTGGCTGGCAGAGAATTGATGGAGGCCGCATCTCACAAATTCGGCAGCCTTCGAAGATCCTTCGAGTTCGCGGACACGAAAAAGCCGCGACCTGGGCCGCGGCTTTTTCATGCGATGTCGATGCTTATTCTGCGGCGACCGGCTCGATGGAAGCGAAGCGCCCGTGATTGCCGCGGTCGGCAAACTTCACGCGGCCAGTCACCTTGGCAAAGAGCGTGTCGTCAGAGCCGATGCCCACGTTGGCGCCCGGCTTGATGCGGGTGCCGCGCTGGCGGACGATGATGGTGCCGCCGGTGATGAGTTCTCCGGCAAAGGACTTCACGCCCAGCCGCTGTGCATTGGAGTCGCGTCCGTTTGTAGAACTGCCTCCACCCTTTTTATGTGCCATGGTTCAATCCCCTTTGCATCGTGGCTGTCAGCTCTCAGCTGTCAGCAAATTTCTGTAAATCAACCGCTCTCGCCTGCGCTCAAAAAAAGCGGAAAGCTACTTTGCGGTGTAGGTCACGCCATCGGCCACAATGGCCTTGATGCGCACCTCGGTAAAATTCTGCCGGTGCCCCTGCATCTTCTTGTACTGCTTCTTCCGCTTCAGGTGGAAGACCAGGATCTTGTCGCCGCGTCCTTCGCCCAGCACCTCAGCGGTGACTTTTGCAGACTCGGGTTTCAGAATCCCGGAGTCGCCCGAGACCGCTAGAACATCGCTGAACTCAATCGTCTTGTCGTCCGATGAAGGGACGGATTCAATCTTCACAACGTCGCCGGGAGCAACGCGATACTGCTTTCCACCAGTGCGGACAACTGCGTACATAATGCCTCCAGAGCAGCACACGCCAGCGGCGCAAGCGCTCTTCAATCTCAGATAGCTCGGGCGGAAACTTCCGCGCCGCGGTACGCTCAAGCCCCCGATTTTGGGGCGAACGTCTGGTCTCCACGACGACAAGCAGGAATCGCCAAACTAGAGTAGTTTATCGGGTTTGCGGCCCAAGGTCAACGCTTTGGGCCGCATCCGGAATCAGCGCGCTTAAAGCACCGCGTTTTGGGCAATCACCTGCTTGTACCACTCCGCGCTCAGCTTGGGCGTACGTTTCAGAGTTTTGAAATCGACATAATGCAGCCCAAACCGCTTGCTGTAGCCGTCTGCCCACTCGAAGTTGTCCATCAAACTCCATAAGAAATAGCCCTTTACGGGGTATCCCTCGGCCACCGCCCGATGCAAATTCGCCAGATGGTTGCGTAAATACATCACACGGTCAGTGTCGTCGACGCGGCCGTCGGGTTTGAGGATGTCGGAAGAGGACGTGCCGTTCTCGGTGATGTAGATTTGCGGTATCTTCCACAAATCACACACGTTGCGCACGCCCCAGTAGATGCACTCGGGTCCCAGGGTGAGCCACGGCGACCACATGTGCGGGTACGACTCCGGGTAATTGTCGACAACGTAATGCAAGGGGTTGTCGGCGGCTCTCACATATTGCGGGGTGTAGATGTTGAGGCCGACAAAGTCGAGTTTGCTGCCGATCGCGGCCATGTCGCCGGGTTCGACTTTGGGTGCGTTGGCGCCTTCGCGCTCGAGGTATTCGTCGATATATTTGCCCTCCATGAGGGCGGTGAGGAAGGGCGCATTTTCGACGCGCGTGGCGCGGCGGGTAGCTTCAATGTGCTCCGGGGTCTCGATTACGGGGCAGAAGACTGCGGCATTTTCAGCGAGACCCACCTGGGTGCCGGAGGGGGTGTTGGCGCGGATTGCCTGGACAGCCAAACCATGCGCGAGGATGGCGTGATGGCGGATCTGATTGACGGGACTTGGGCCCAGTTTGAGGCCGGGCGCGAACTGGCCGATGGCATAGCCAAGATCGGTAAAGCAGGTGAACTCGTTGGTGGTCATCCAGTGGTTGACACGGTCGCCGAGCTTCTTGGTGATGTAGGCTGCGTAATCCCCGAATGCCTTGGATGTGTCGCGATTCTGCCAGCCTCCTGACAGTGCGGCGGGGGTATCCCAGTGGAAGAGCGTGATGTAGGGAACGATGTGGTTGGCAAGCAGCTCGTCGACAACGCGACTGTAGTAGTCGACGCCTTCGGGATTGGGCGCGCCGCTGCCGTTGGGGAAGACGCGCGACCAGGAGATGGACATCCGATAGGTAT
>JANXQR010000374.1 GCA_025353435.1 Acidobacteriota bacterium
CAACTTGCAGCGCGAACTTCCCTACAGCACATTCGTCACCGCCGCATTTGTCGGGAATCGCGTTATCCACCTGCCCAGCGGATTGAACCCTCTCAACCAAATGACGCCCGATAACCTGTCCCTGGGCAATTCGTTGGCCGACGTCTTCCAACCAGGGCAGAATTCACTCGACGGCGTTAATCTGCCTTATCCGAACTTTGTTGCTGACTTTGGAGGTGCGGCGACTGTTGCGCAGGCTCTCCGGCCCTACGCCCAGTATTCGAATATCCAGAACAACTTCGAAGGCTCTGGCACAACCTACTATCAGTCGGCGCAGATCGAAGTGGAGAAGCGCTTCACGAATGGTCTCTCCTTCCTGGCTGGGTACACACTCTCCCACCTTCAAGACAACATCTCGAGCGGATTTTCGAGCTTTGAGAATGCGGCCCTCAACAAGTACAACCAGAAGCCTGAATGGGTAACCTCCAACTCCGACGAGCCCCAGACCCTGAAAGTCAGTGGAACGTATGAGCTTCCCATCGGCCCCGGCAAGAAGTATGTCAACAACCACACCACGGGCAATATTCTTGGCGGATGGCAGGTTGGCTGGTTCCTCGACTATGAAGCTGGGACTCCAATTCAGGGCAACAACCAGGGCGTGACCGAGAACGGCGATCCTCTGAAGAACGGTTTCAATCGCCCTGATCGGAATCCCTCGGTCGGTCTCAGCACCGCCTCGTATAAGAAGGAGCGGGATTACTGGGTCGGCAAGATCCCAGTTGCTCAGATGTTCCCATCTAATGCATTCACCCCCACGGCAAGCCCGTGGATTCTGGGCAACGCCGTGAGGACCTATACGCAACTCAGGCAACCCGGTCTCCTACTCGAGAACTTTGCTGCAATCAAGAAGTTCTACATGGGTGAGCGTCTTACAGGCACCCTAAAGGTGGACTACTTCAACGCCTTCAACCGCACGCAGTTTAACGCACCCGACAACAACGCGAGCGACACCACGTTCGGTCAGATATCACCTGGTTCGACGGGATCCAACATTTCAAACCGCCAGGGCCAGATCCAGTTCCGCTTGGAGTTCTAGATCCAGCGGCACAGTCTGAATTTCGAACAGCTACAAATGTATCTTTCCTTCCATGCCGGGCCGCCGATAAGGTAGCCCGGCGTTTTGTTAGCGCAAATCGCGTTCAACTATAATGAGACACCATGAATACGGACAGGTTTGTCGTCTGGTTTCGGCGGGCCAAGTATCTGCTGGCAGCGGGTTTGCTAAGTTTCTGTTTCACTCTCGCTATTACGGGCCAGGCAGCGGACGAGGTCACACCCGAAGTACAGGAACTGTATGCGCAAGCCAAAGCTGCCCAGCAGCACGGCGAAAGTGCAACTGCCATTGAGAAGTACCGCGCCATTATCAAAGCGGCTCCGCACCTCGCTGCGGCCTACAACAACCTGGGCATGCTCTATTTCAATGAACATGACTATCCACACGCCGCCGAAGTGCTCAAGCGCGGATTGGAACTTCATCCAGATATGCCTACCGCCAGCGCCATGTTAGGGATGAGTTACTTTCAGTTAGGCATGGATGAAAAGGCGGAGCCCCTGCTGCGGGCAGCGCATCACGCAAATCCGGTCGACGACAATGTGGAAATGATCCTTGCACATATCCTGATCAATCTCAAAAAGTACAGCGATGCGGCGCCATATCTGAGAGACTACCTGGACCGAAATCAGAAGAGTCAGGAAGCATGGTATTTGCTGGGCAAGACTTATCTGCAGTTGTCGGAGGATGCGCTGAAGAAGATCAATGAGATCGATCCAAATTCGGTGGTAGCGCATGAAATCGCCGGCGAAATCGACGAGAGCATGCACAATTACGATGTTGCCCTGGTGGAATACAAGAAGGCAATCGACCTGGGCCCTCGCCAGCCCGGAACTCATATGCGCATGGCAAAGGCATACATGCTTATCTCCAAGTGGGAGTCGGCGCAGGCGGAGTTTAAAGCCGAATTGGAAAATGACCCCTACAATTGCACCGCGCGCTGGATGCTGGCAGACTCCATTCTGGAAGGCAATGACTCCAGCGATGAAGCGTTGTCGGAGTTGAACCAGTCCATTGAGCGCTGTCCGGCGCTGATGCAGGCCCGCGTTGACCGAGCTCGCGCTCTTATCCGCCTGGGAAAGCAGAATGACGCGATGCCTGATCTGCAGCTGGCCGTACAGGAAAGTCCGAACGAACCAACTATCCATTTTCTCCTTGCCGCGGTTTACCGGGCGCAAGGCAACGCCCTTCAGGCGCAACAGGAGATGAAGACATACAGCAAGTTGCAGCGCGAAGCCAGCGCGGCCATCGCGGGACAGGCAAACGACGCCACTACCATCAAAAGCGCCGCCCACTGACACCATGAGATGTTTGCCTCATTCCATCTTCAGCACCATGCTGCTTCTTGCGCTTGCGGCTTATTCTCAGCAGCCTCCTGACCCACTTGCTGAGCCGCGCTCGCTGCTGGCTGACGGTAAAAACGCTGAGGCGGAGTCCGTGCTTCATCGCTACCTTGCGGAGAATCCCAACGCTGCCGAGGCGCATTTCTTGCTCGGCTACGTATTGTTCCGCGAGCAAAAGCCGGCTGAATCGCTGGCAGAGTTCACGGCCGGAGCAAGTACGCGAAGGCCCAAGGCGGATGAACTGAAGGCAGTTGCGTCCGACTATGTATTGCTTCAGGATTATTCCGACGCTGATAAATGGTTTACGGCGGTGACCGTCGAGAGCCCCGACGATGCCGATGCCTGGTATCTGTTGGGGCGGACCAAGTACAGCGAGAACGAGTTTGGCACAGCAATTTCGAACTTCGAACGCGCGCTCACCTTACATCCCAAATATATTGAAGCCGAAAACAACCTTGGTTTGTCGTGGAAAGAGTTGAACGACCCCGAGAAGGCAAAGGCTGCATTCGAGGCTGCAATCGAATGGCAGAACCCAGTGCCTTCTGACTCACAACCATTCCTGAATCTTGGCACTCTACTGGCGGATGAAGGCGATTTCGCCAAGGCTGTCTCTTACCTTGCCAAGGCTGCTTCCCTGTCTCCAAACAACCCGCGCATTCACGAAGAGCTTGGACAGGTCTATGAGTCACTGAAGAATCTGCCGCAGGCACAGTTGGAATTAGAGACGGCCGTCGCTCTTGCGCCCGATATCTCAGGTCTGCATTTCAAGCTGGGACAGGTTTACCGCCACGAGGGGTTACGCGACCGTGCGCAGCACGAGTTTGAGTTATGCGAGAAGCTCAACAGCGCGCACTCCTCTGTCGCTACGCCTAATCCTCCTGTCGTGAATCGAGCAAAGCCAAATTGATGTCAAAGGCAATTGAGCTGTTCTGCCAGCCTTGCTTCAACCACTGCGGTTTAGGGCCTGCAAGCCACGAATATCTGTATCGTGTCGCAACTACAACATTGTTTGCGGGGAAGATATCGACAGAATGACTTGAAACGGCAGCTGAGCCCCACCGAAGTTGCCGTGACAAACCTGATGAAGAAGTCTGAAATTTCGGCGCTGAAGATCGCGCACGAGATGGAACCAACGCCGATTCACCCCTGCAACACTATGGCTGGCGCGCTGGTCATCCCACGCAGCGATAGTTTGCGTTCAAGGGCAAATGCCAGCTCCTGTCCTGGATTTCGTGTCTCGATTCTCTCCGGAACCAGAATTTCTTTCTTCAAAAGTCGTAGATCCGCAGCCGCAGGAACTCCGGGGTATGAGGCATGTCTTCAGCTTGATCTGCCGGGCCTGCTTGGCCGAATCCGCAGAGCTGGCCTTGCGCTGTTCGGACAACTTCTCGAACAGGATCTCCGCCGCTCGCCGCCCGATTTCT
>JANXQR010000380.1 GCA_025353435.1 Acidobacteriota bacterium
CCGGCTCTGCTTGTCTGAATCGAAATGGTCCTGACCGCGCCGCTGTCCCACAGGGCCTGCGTAGTAGGAGATCGGAATTGGAAGTCAGATTACACCCGCATGCCAGGAGTCGCTTGTATGAACGCGGAGCAACGGAGGAAGAAGCGCGGCTCACGGTGGAATCTGGCGAACGCTTCGGCGCAAAATACGGCAGAATAGGTTTCCGGCGTAACCTCCCGTTTAATCAAGAGTGGCTGGAAAGGGCTATGCGACGAAACAAGTCGAAGCGTATGCGGTCGAAGAGAACGGGTGGCTGGTCATGACAGTCATGGTCAAATTCTTCTGAACATGGAGGGCATATGAAGCTTAGCTATGATGCAACATACAATGTCGCGTATCTGCGCTTGCACGAAAAGACGGGGCAAGTCACCACCATTAAAGCCAGCGATGAGATGAACATCGACATGGCGCCGGATGGCACCGTCTATGGCATCGAATTATTGAATGCCAATGAGCAATTACCGGAAGACCATGGCGCCCTCACTGTGGAGTCGGAAGGACGCCGTCGTGAAATTCCGCTGACGGCATAAACAATCCAGATTGATGCACCCCCACCATGCGTACGACCAAGTCACTGCCCTACATGGGGGCTTGTGAACCTCTTCGTGTGTGGTTTGTCTGGTTCATCTGGTCTATCGGGTTTGTTTAGTTCATCGAGTTGATCTTGTTCAACCAAATACACAAGACAAACCAAACAGACTAAACAAACCAGACAGACCGAGTGTCCCGAGACCACCACGGGCGAGACATCTCTCTGCATCGTACACCGGCGAGAAGCGCAGGGAGGAATGCGGGCCAGGCGAGGCAAGGCAAGTGGGGAGACCCATCGGAGAGAGGCGGACGTCGTACCACACGGTAGGAAAGACCCAACCGCGGCGTCGGATACGCGGCGCTCATCCGTTCCGTGGTCGCACACCGACCAGAATATCCTTGGCCTGACTCAGCGTCTGCGGTATAGAAGAGAGACATGATGGCCTCGACAGTCCGTGGAGCAGGCAGCCTGTCTCTGATTGGTGCAAAGTCAAGCAATGACCCCAATGACCTCCCCCGGAACCAGGGCCAGGGGAAACGTAGCCTGGCCGCTTATTTTGGCTCAGGTGCGATGCGTTGCAACTGCTGTTTTAGGATGATGGAGCATATGCAGAAATAAGTGTTTAAACCTGAAAAGGATTGCATATGATAGACTGCGGGCGTATTGGCCGCATGTGTAGGTGTGATGTTTCCAGAGCGCTCATCACCGATCGGTCTTGTATGACCTAGATGGGAGGACTGACACGATGACCATGAATGCCGAAGTGAAACAAATACTTGATAAAGTGATGCATCTCCCTGCCCTTGATCGGGCAGTGGTTGCGGAAAGGCTTTTGTCAAGCCTTGATACTCCGGACCCTGCGATCGATACGCTATGGGCAGAAGAAGCGGAGGCGAGGATTGATGCGTATGAACGGGGTGAAATGGAGACGATCTCGGCTGAGGATGTCTTGAGGAAGTATGAACAGCGTTGAACGTTCGTTTTTACAAAGCCGCTCAAAAGGAATTTGATTCGGCGGTCGAATATTACGAAACCCAGCTTTCGGGGCTTGGCTCCCGCTACCGTCGTGAAGTCCGAGATTGTCTGGCACGTATCGAACTGTTCCCTGATTCCTATTCAGGGATCAGTGCGCGAACAAGAAGATGTTTAGTCGGTACATTTA
>JANXQR010000386.1 GCA_025353435.1 Acidobacteriota bacterium
CTTCCCCAGCCATTGTCGATTTGAGGCGCAGAATCGGTGAGAATCGCATCCTGAAACTTCAAATTTCGCACGAATAGATTGCTTCGAGCGGGGTGAGTTCCATCCGACCATCGGACCTCAACTGGAAAAGTGGTCAGGGCAAGTTGCGGAACTTTCATTGCAGGAAGCACGAACTTCTTATTCGCCGCTATTGACAGGTGAGCCGCATTGGCGTCTTCATATGCCCCCGGATAGTACGTCGTGGGATACGGCTGCTCCTTGCTGGGAGCTGAGTGAATGTGGATTCCGACTATGTATTCGCCGGGTTCAAGATGATCGAAGCTATACCTCCCTCTGCGATCCGTGTAGGTCCAATCCTCAAAGGTGGGGTGGGGATTGGCCGGTGCAGTCAGAGGAGCAAATTCCACATAAACCCCTCGAATCGGTTTCCCCTCGGGAGTAATTGCGCTGCCATGGATACACCCACTCCGTGAACTCATTTCGCAAGAGTTCGGATCGAGGCCATAACGACCAATAGCGGCGTCATTGTAATTACGAACCGCTTCAACCAATGGGGCCGATGCAAACGCCAGTATCCACACCGCGAACACTGAACGAGTAATCAGGTGATCCCGATGAGCCGTCGCAACGGGCGCAAGCCCTTTCGCTCTGAGTAAGCGACTCCCAGCCCAAGTCAGACAGACTACAAACGCCAACGCCCAAATCGGCACAGGGAGGTATCTAAGCAGGGTTCCTCCCGAGTTGGCCAACGATGACGGGCCCCACGTTCGCCACCACCTGATCTCAATCAACAGGTCTCGTGCGGTGGCAATGGATATGGAAAGCGCGACAAGTACAAGGAACGATCCTAAGACGCGAGGATATCGGTAAGGAGGACGCAATGCGCCGTTGTCGATTCGATCACCGAGCCACCACCATACGAGCGGGGTCAGGAGCAGGAGCAGAACCCCATGGTAAGCAGGAGAATAAGCATGGGGCAGCCTGTCGAACGGTTTTGTAAGCAATATGGCTGGTGCGTTGACAAGACATAACAAGATCGACGGCATTTGAAAGGGCCACAGTGGTGCACCTGTGTCATATAAGGCCCGAGCAGGCGCTAGGTATATTTCCCACATCACGAGTGGAAGCGTGGCGGCGGTTTCCGCAATCGGCAGAATGTGACGCAGGTGGTTCGGCATTTTTATCCTACCGAAAGGATATATCTGCAAGTAGATTCGATGTTTTATTTGGTTCTGAGCGAGTCGTGGACAACTCGGAAGTTACTCTGCAACAATCATCAGGCCGCCTCCCTCACCCAAACAAAAACTCCTTCTCCCTCAACTCCTTGATCTGATCCCGCAACTTCGCCGCGCGCTCAAACTCGAACGTCTTCGCCGACTCCCGCATCTCCGTCTCCAGCTTCGCAATAAACTGGTCCACCTCGGCCTGCGTGTTGAATTCCGGCACGCCCGCAATCT
>JANXQR010000390.1 GCA_025353435.1 Acidobacteriota bacterium
GATATCACCAAGGACGCGCAGCAGGCGACGGCGCTATTTGACTTTGCGGCAGCAAAGCCCGCGCCGTATCGGCCACATCCCATGCTGTGCGTGGAAGACTCTGGACTGGCGCAAGCGGCTGAACTCATCTGCAATGCGAAGCGCCCTGTGATTCTTGCAGGACACGGCGTGATCCAATCCGGTGCGATGGAGCAATTGCGCACACTTGCAGAGCGCGCGCAGATTCCTGTCGCGCTAACACTGCTGGGGCTGGGCGGCTTCCCTGCTTCGCACCCTTTGAACCTGGGGATGATGGGCATGCACGGGGAGGTATGGGTCAACGATGCGATTCAGGACGCCGACCTTCTGATTGCGTGTGGCATGCGGTTTGATGACCGTGTGATCGGCAAGCCGAGCACCTACGCACTGAAGGCGAAAAAGATTCACATCGAAATCGACCCAGCCGAGATCAACAAGAACATCAAGGTGGATGTGGCGCTGGTAGGCGATCTCACAGAAGTGCTGGAAACATTGCTGCCTCGTGTCTCCGGCCGAGATGGGGCTGCGTGGATCAAAACGATTGATTCCAGCAAGGGCGCGGTCGCAGTTCGTGACATCAAGAACCTGCCTGATTCCGGCCACCTTTACGCTGCGCATGTGATGCACGACTTGTGGCGCATCACTGGTGGAAATGCAATCGTCGTGACGGACGTGGGTCAGCATCAAATGTGGGAGGCGCAATACTTCCACCACGAACAACCGAGGTCTCTAATCACTTCCGGCGGACTCGGCACAATGGGGTTTGCTCTGCCGGCTGCTATTGGCGCGAAGATCGCCTGCCCTGACAAAGAAGTGTGGGTGATTGCCGGTGATGGTGGGTTCCAGATGACATCGCCGGAGCTCTCTACGATTGCGCAGGAGAATCTGAAGATCAACATCGCAATCATTAACAATGGCTATCTCGGCATGGTCCGCCAGTGGCAGGAGTTCTTTTACGACAAGAACTATGAATCGACACCGCTGGTGAGTCCGGACTTTGTGAAGCTCGCCGACGCACATGGCATTGCCGGCCAAGCAGTGAAGACGCGTGCTGAAGTTGGCCCGGCGGTGGAAGCAGCACGCAACCATTCCGGCGCTTATTTGCTCAATTTCATGGTCGAAAAGGAAGACTCGGTTTATCCAATGATTCCCGCCGGCTCCTCATTGCACGAAATGATTCGCCGGCCGGGAAGCAACCCGCTGGTTGAGCGTCCTGACGAACCGTAAGACCGTATCGAGCCCTTTGCTTCCAACTCCTAGCTTGTTCGTTGGCGGTGATAATCATTTGCCTTGTGGAATATTTCGCTAGAAGGACGAGTGCTAAGGGCTAGAGGTAAGAAGCTAGAGGCTGATTCTATGTTGCACACATTTGTTTCATACGTTGAAGACAAGCCGGGCGTTCTGACTCGCGTCGCTTCACTCTTTCGCCGCTTGAATATCAACATCATATCGCTCACGGTGGGCCGCAGCGAGCGGCTTGGATTATCGCGCCTCACGCTGGTTTGCGAGGCTTCAGAGGAGGCCGGCGATCGCATCCGCGCCAGCTTGTTCAAACTTGAGAACGTGATCGACGTGGACGACATTGCAGGGGCTCCGTCGGTTACACGCGAACTGGCGCTTATCAAAGTGGCCGCCACCAAGCACACGCGGTCCGCGATCTTTGAGCTTGTGGAAGTATTCCGCGCACGTATTGTTGACCTTGCACCTGAGTCACTGATGATTGAGATGACGGGTGTGGAGAGCAAGATTGAAGGCCTGATCCAGGTTCTCACTGACGGCGACAACCAAATTCTGGAAGTCTGCCGCAGCGGCAAGATGACGATGCGACGCGGCCACCACACCAGCCGCGTTTTGCGCGCCATGGGCGCGAGTGAACCGGAAGGAGATGAATCCGCAATCCAGTTGCAACAGGCCGAGGAGGGCGCCGTGATCCGGACGAACGGGGCAGCCACGGACCTTGTTTAGCCATCGAATCACCTGTCCTGAAAGGATGGAGTTATGACTGACGACACAAAAGCCTGCCCGGTTTGCGGAGAAACCATTAAAGCTGTTGCCATCAAGTGCCGATTCTGCAACACAGATCTGGCATCGTTTGCCGCAGCAAAAGAGGTCGAAACCGAGAAGGACCTGTTCTCCGGGCATCCGGCCATCATCTATAAGTTGAGCCAGTTTGTGCCCTTCTTGATCTTGATCGCCGCCGCCGTTCTCGTAGCATACGCAATGCAACTCGGTTACATCGAAAAGTCCGATGGTAACATCAGTTGGGCGGCCCTGGTCTTTCTTGCGGCGTGCCTTGTGATTCTTCTCTCGTTCTTCATCAAGAGCAGAGGCGTCTACTATCGGATCACCACGCAGCGAATCAAATTCGAACGGGGCATGCTCTCAAAAGTTCAGGAGTCACTTGAGTTGTTCCGCATTGACCACTTTGAACTGCGAAAGCCGCTGAGCAGCAGACTCCTCGGTCAGGCTTCCTTGCACTTGTTCTCGTCCGATGCCGAACTCGAGAATTTCTCGATATACGGCGTCCCACACCTTGAGGCACTTGCAGATGAGCTGCGAGAGTGCCAACTTCGCGAACGCGCGCGACGCAACCTGACAACGTTCGTCAAGGCGTAGGGCGCCAGATCGCGTTGCCTGGCGAGGATTGCCGCAACTTCTTGATGGTCCCCGAAAATGCCCCGAACAAATTGGGCCTCGAACTTCTAAACCCGCAAGCAAAGGAAAATCGAAACCAGATGGCAACGACTTACTACGATCATGATTCAGACCTTTCCCTGATCCAGTCCAAGAAAGTGGCCATCATCGGCTACGGCTCACAGGGACATGCACACTCTCTCAACCTCAAGGATTCCGGCGTTCAAGTGAAGGTTGGCCTTGCTGCAGGTTCAAAGTCCATTGCCAAGGCGCAGAAGGCCGGACTCGAAACGGCTACTGTGGCGGAAGCCACGGCATGGGCTGATGTAGTTATGGTCCTCATTCCCGACCAAACGCAGGCGAAAGTCTACGCGGAAGAGATTGCTCCCAACCTAGCAGACGGCAAGTTGTTGCTCTTCGCGCACGGTTTCAATATTCACTTCAAGACAATTCTGCCTGTGCCTGGCATTGATGTTGGCCTCGCTGCACCCAAGGGGCCGGGACACCGCGTCCGTGAGGTATTCACCGAGGGCGGCGGAATTCCTGGCCTGATCGCCACCCACCAAAACCCTACCGGCACGGCACACGCGCTCACTCTGAGCTACCTGAAGGGCATTGGCTGCACGCGCGCCGGAGTACTCGAGACCACGTTTAAGGAAGAGACGGAGACCGATCTCTTCGGCGAGCAGGCCGTGCTTTGCGGTGGTGTGAGCGCGTTGATCAAGGCTGGTTACGAGACGCTGGTCGAAGCAGGCTACCAGCCAGAGAGCGCATATTTTGAAGTGCTGCACGAGCTCAAGCTGATCGTCGATTTGATCTATCGCGGCGGTCTTGCCTACATGCGTTACTCGATCTCTGACACGGCCGAGTGGGGCGACTATGTTAGCGGCCCGCGGGTGATCAACGATGAAAGCCGCAAGGCGATGAAGGCAATCCTCACGGAGATTCAGAACGGTGCATTTGCCAAGCGATTCCTTGCCGACCAGAACTCGGGACGCAAGGAGTTCATGGCCTTCCGTGAGGCTGAAGCCAAGCATCCAGTTGAGATCGTCGGCAAGAAACTCCGCGCCAGCATGCCATTCCTCGATCCAGTGACCGTGGAAGAAGTGTCCAAGTTGCGTTAAGCGTAAGCGTCCGGCGAGTCCCTCTTGACCGGAGGTAGAGTGTGTCATCAAGTGTCCGCTTGTTTTTTAGCGGACACCTGATGAGTGTGTCTTAGGCAGCTTTGGAAGCGTTGTTTTGGAGC
>JANXQR010000400.1 GCA_025353435.1 Acidobacteriota bacterium
ACTTCAAGGATGCGCGCAAGCAGATTGCGGCATTCGACCAGGGCGGGCTGGGCCTGCCGGAGCGCGACTACTATCTCCGCACCGGCGCTGACGACGAAAAACTGCGTAACCAATACGTCGAGCACATTGCGAAAATGCTCAAGTTGTTGGGCGAGCCTGAGGACAAGGCCGCGGCGGATTCCAAGGCGATCATGGACCTTGAAACTGCGCTGGCGAAGAACTCGCTGGACATCACTTCGCAGCGCGACCCCAAGAACATTTATCACTTGATGCCGTTGGCAGAAGCCGAGCAGTTGGCGCCGGCGATAGACTGGAACGCGTTTTTGAAGGCTATGAACGCGCCAGCGATCACGGAGGCAAACGTCACCTACCCGCCATTCTTCAAGGGCCTCAACACGTTAATCGAGTCGACTTCACTTGAAACCATCAAGGTCTATCTCAAGTGGCAGCTCATTAACGCCACGCCTACGGCGGTGCTGCCGGATGATTTGGACCAGGAGCAGTTCGCGTTCAACGGCAAGATTCTGAGCGGCCGGCAGGAGCAGCGCGCTCGGTGGAAGCGCTGTGTTGCGGCCACTGATGGTGCGCTGGGCGAGGCGCTTGGCCAGGTGTACGCAGCGCAGGAATTTCCTCCCTCCAGCAAGGCCGCCACGCAGCAGATGGTGAAGGACATTGAAGCCGCGATGGATGCGGACATCGACACCCTTGACTGGATGAGCGCGCAGACCAGGGTAAAGGCCAAGGAGAAGCTGCACGCCGTCGCCAACAAGATCGGCTATCCCGACAAGTGGCGCGACTATTCCTCCCTGAATGTGGTGCGGGGGGACGCATTGGGTAACGCTGTGCGCGGGGAAGAATTTGAGGCGCACCGACAGATCAACAAGATTGGCCAGCCGGTGGATCGCGGTGAGTTCGGCATGAGCCCGCCGACCGTGAACGCGTACTACAACCCGAGCATGAACGATATCAACTTCCCAGCCGGAATTCTTCAGCCGCCGTATTACGGTCCCAAGGAATCCGATGCAGTGAACTACGGCCACATTGGGGCAGTTGTGGGCCACGAACTGACCCACGGCTTTGACGACCAAGGGCGCCAGTTTGACGGCAGCGGAAATCTTGCCGACTGGTGGACGGCGGAAGATGGGAAGAAGTTCGACGCCAAGGCTGATTGCGAAGTGAAGGAGTATGGCGATTTCACCGTTGAAGGCGGCGCGCACGTCAACGGGAAGCTGACCTTGGGGGAGAACACGGCCGACAATGGAGGGATTCGCCTCGCATTCATGGCGCTGCTTTCGGACGCGAAGCGTAAGAACATCAATCTGGAAGAAAAGAAGGATGGTTTTACGCCCGAACAGCAATTCTTCCTTGCCTACGGGCAGAACTGGTGCGGAGAAATGCGTCCCGAGGCCGCCAAGATGCAGGTGCAGACTGATCCACACTCGCCGTTGCAATTCCGGATAAACGGTGTGGTGCGCAACATGAAAGAATTCGGCGATGCGTTCCATTGCAAAGCCGGTCAGCCGATGGAGCCAACCAACGCCTGCCGCGTCTGGTGAGAGCGGCGGCGAAGCTTTGCGGTGCCCGAGGTCTGAGAATCCAGACCTCGGGCACCGACAATGGGACGCGTTGAAAGCATGTAAGTTATAAACTCTACGATGTCCTAAATCTCCAAAAGCTCCATGAAACCCATGGTTGTAGCACGAACTAGCACAAAATCTCCGGACCGCGCCTTCTCCGACTTGTGCGACTTCATCGCTGCGAATTAGGCTCGGCCTGCCAACACGCGAACTCCGCTTGGTTCGTCGTTTGACGTTTCCAACGGGAATCTAGCAATGACTCACGCCAAATCAGGCGAAGGTGGTCTCCCTCGACGGCGTAGTGATTGCGTTGTCTTAGGTCGAAGTTGGGCGTGAAGTCTTCAGCTTTTGCGGCCTCTTCCCGTTTATTGAAAAAGGCGCTTTGCGCATATTGTATGGAGAATTCAATGCTCACTCGATCCCTACCTTCCGGTCTGGATTTGATATCAAACGGCTGAGTCCATACCACACGCATATTAATGGGTGGTGGACTCAACTTGAATGATGGGTGGCATGCCCCGAGTCTCACTATTTCCGCTTTCACGGCGTTCTCATTTGAGCCGGATTGCCCGTCTTGCAGAATGGCGGCTGGCAGCAGGAATGGAAACATAGGAACAAAAGAAGACAAAAACAGAGAAACTGAGGCCCTCACAATCCAGTGATTTGGCTTAGTCATAACGATATTAGACACCCGAATTGATCATTCGCACGGCCAACGCCGGGATTGCCGCCTACTCGGCAATTACTTAGTGTTAAACGGAGTTGCCGTTGATGGAGTAGCACAAAACTAGCGCAAAAACTCAAGCGTGTTTCTAGTGGCCCTCATGTTATGGCACTTAGCGCTCATTCGAAACATGGGGCACCCATGTTTGTGTGGGATTGAACGAAAGACGGTTTTGGGGTTCGCGGCATCCCACTCTAACGACAACAATAAAGGCGTCGTGAGGGTGGGGCATCCTCGGTAGTGGGAACCGTGCGGGCCGAAGCCTGATGCTTCTGCTCGCGTTTTATTTGACCGCTTTTTCGGGTGCGGGTGGTTTGTTCGACAGCGTCTTTACGATGAAGTCCGCTATCATGTGATTGGCCTCGATGGCTTCAGGCATCTTGGGGTCGTACCAGAAAGCATGGGTCAAGGCGTCGAACACCACCAGCCGCGCATCCACGCCTGCGTTCACAAACGCGCGATGGAGATTGACCGTTCCGCTTAAAAGCAGATCGCGGCCACTGGTGACAAAGAGCGTCGGTGGCAAGCCGTGCAGATCGGCAAAGACGGGGGACAGCACGGGGTCCTTTGCGTCCGTTGAGCCCACATATTGCGGATCGTGCGCGCCTTTCTCCGGCGGGTCGAGATGACCAGACAAGCCGCGCAGCGCATACATTGAAATGGAATCGCCAGGCCGCGCAAAGTCGCCCATGCCGCTGAAGATGCCTAGCCCTGCCGGCTCAGACAGGCCAAGCTGTTTCAGCTTCACGGCCACCTCCGCGGTGAGGATGGCTCCTGCCGAGGTTCCGTAGATGACGATGTGATCCGGCTTGTAGACCTTGATCAGCTCTTTATAAACGGCAACGGAATCATCAACCGCGGCAGGGAAAGGGTACTCCGGGGCGAGCCGATAGAGCACGGCAATCACCTTCATCCCGGTGTAACTCGCAATCGGAATCGACTCGGTGTACGATCCCGAGTCCGAATTGAAACCGCCACCATGCAGATTCAGCAGAATCCTGTCGTGATTGCCACTTTCGATATTTGGCGGAGTGACGACATGTACGGGAACGCCGCCGATGGTGCGATCTTCAATGGTGACCGGGCAGATCTTCACCCACTCCTCGCGTGCGCGCGCGGTGTAGGCGTCAGTGCCCTTGCGCCGGTCAGCGAGCGATTGCGGCGGACCCTGATCCGGCTCCGCTCGGCCAAGCGATTTCCGGGCTTCGGGGCTTAGGGCCTCCGGCACCGGCACCACGCGTGTCACATGCGCCGTGCCTTCCGCATCGATGAAACTGGTGTCGCGACTTGGTGCTTCTGCGGCCGTAGTTGGCTTGGGCGCGGGTTCCTGAGCGGCGACAGTGAAGAAGGCCAGCAACAGAAACAACGAAGCAGCAAAGAGGTGCCGCACAGTCTTGGGCATGGAAAGAGATCCCCCGAATTCATGCAGATGATTGAGCCCTGATCGGCTCAGTGAGTCGAAACCAACATAGCAGACCGCTGCGCACTGAGCGGCGAACCGCTTTGCGCCACGGCACGTGCGCAGAAAAAACGGGGCACCGAAGCACCCCGTTCTTTCTGCGATCTAAGCACTAGTGCATTAACAAGAGTATTAGTGCGGTAGTAAGAGCAAATTGGCCTTGATCAGGATTTCAGTCAGCCGGTCTACCGCCAGCGACAGCTTGGCGGCCGCCGTACAGACATTGATCCCCAGCATCAGGGATGCCTCCCCGACGGTGTACTCCTGCAAGACAATGCGGCTCAGCAGGAGCCTGTCCAGCGCGCTCAACTGAGAGACGCATCGCTCGACATCAAGGACGAAATTTACGGCGTCCTCAAACGAATGCACCGGCCGACTGCTGGCCCATCCCCGCGCTATTGGGTGATCGAGCATGGAGGGAGACCGGCCGACCAGCATGGAGGCATACAGGTAGCGCCGCAAGAGGCTCTCTGTGTGCTTACGATAAAAGGCCAGAGTAATTGCCGGTTGTCTTTCCAGTTCTGGATTCCACACGACTACTGATTCGGGCTCTTGTTGCTCCTTCTTTCTCATCAGATGGCAAGCAGCCTGACCTGGGGCCGTTACCCTGAAAGGTGGCAATTGCACGGCCGCGCTCAATCCGTGCCCCCTGCAGTTGCCGCTACCGCCCAGATGCTGATCAGTGGCTTGTCGCTTTTGCGTCCCCGCCTCTGGCGGCTTTCAACGGTTGGAAAATGCTTCAATCTGGCATCACATCCAAGGCAGTAAACACCCCTATGACTCTGGGCGCGGTACCAAAGACATCCGCACCCTTCGCATACTTTCAATTGCACGCGCAAATCCATCATGACTTCTCCGTGATTGTTGGCAATCCCGGCATTCTTGTTTTTTCGACTTCTGCCGGGGCAACGGGCAGCCGGAAACGCCTCTTGGAATTCTGTTGTCCCAATGGAGGAGGCCCGGCCGTGTTCCCTGTTTGATACTCATGCTCATCACCGCGCAGATTCTGGAAATTCGCATTCAGCAGATGACCGGAGAGAATCCGGCCTGCTTCCCGGGCCTGTGTTTGCCAAAAAGGAATCGGGAGCCGTCGCCCGCTCAGTACGTTCGTAACCGAGCAATTGCGCAGGGTACAGACCCGATGGGTGCGAATAAGTTAGTCACAATCTAGCGGCGC
>JANXQR010000404.1 GCA_025353435.1 Acidobacteriota bacterium
TGATTGCGGCCGACTTGACCAACGGCAAGCAAACCATCTTCCTAGCCACTCGTGAGGGCATGGCGATTCGGTTCCAGGAGGAATACGATGCTGACCGGAGCGGTATAGGTCTGCGGCCGATGGGACGCAATGCGGCAGGCAATAAAGGTATCTCCCTAAAGAAGGGCGACTACGTGATTGGCGCTGCCGTCACCAGCTCCGATGAAACGCGCGATAAGGAGCGGGACGAGCGCGCCGCGAATCTCAAGCTGACCGACAAGCTCACGAGTCTTCGTGAAGCCTACTCGAACGCCAAGGAAATGCTGCAGAAGGCGCGCGAGGATCGGCGCAATGGCGCACCGGACGACGAGTCACTCAAGGCTGCAGATAAGCTGGCCGAAAAGGCTGTCGATGATGCGGAAAAGGCACTCAAGAATCTCGACGACAAGCTCGGTGTCACCAAATCGCTGATTCTCTCGGTTACCGAGAATGGATTTGGAAAACGCACAGATGTGGATGAGTATCGCCTGACCGCCCGCGGAGCCCAGGGTGTCAACAATCTTAAGGCAACCGCGAAAGTTGGCAAGATCGCGTCAATTCTTATGGTCGATGAGACCAGTGAACTGATGGTGATCAGCCAATGGGGCAAGATTATTCGCATCGACACCAAGACGGTTCGCGCTGCGGGAAGGGCCACGCAGGGAGTGCGGCTGCTCAACCTGGATGCGGAGGACAAGGTGGCGGCGGCGGTGATCATTCCGCCGGAAGAGGCTGCGGCGGAAAGCGACCAGGGAACGCTGCTGCAATGATGGACCGCATCCGTACGGGGCAGGGATAAACGAGCGGGCACCATGAGGGACGTGTCGGAGATCGACGAATCCAAATTTGACTACGACTTCGTGCCGCCTCATCTCGAGGGGCGAATGAAAGCCTACGGCAATCTGTCGATGGCGCTCGGCTGGAACTGACTTGGGAGCTGAGCTTGGCAGCGTGGAATGAGTTGGGTGTGGTGTACGATCCCGACAAACCGATGGACAAAACTATCCGGCGGATCACCCGTCTGCGGTGAGCTGGCAATCGCGTTGCCATGGCCCAAACATTCTCCACTGCGCTTCTTTCGTCCAGGGCTCCACAGGCGCTTCACTCGAATCTGCGACGTGGACAACGGATTCTGTCGACGGCGCAGGGTAGGCTTATTCGGGAACCTAGCCGCTGGCGCTCTCGTATTCATAGATAAGCCGGAAACCACCGGCTGGGAGTCAGGTCATGATCAAGTTCCTGCTGTGGTGCATTCTTTTCGTAATGTGCTGGCCGCTGGCGCTGTTGGCGCTGGTACTCTATCCCATCGTGTGGCTTCTGCTGATTCCGTTTCGGATTGTGGGGATTGCGGTAGGCGGCGTTCTGGAACTGGTGAGCGGAATCATCTTTTTGCCGGCACGGCTGCTGCGGGCGATCTGACTCCGCGCTTACGCAGCAGAGCCCGCTTTACGTGTACACGTCCGAGCCTATAGCGTGGGCCTATGGCCGGTGTTCCCCTCGTACTTGAAAACAAAGTTGCGCTGATTACCGGCGGGTCGCGCGGGATTGGTGCGGAAACGGTGCGGCTGTTCACTGAAGCCGGCGCTCGCGTGGCATTCAGCTATCGACAGGCACGGGAGCGGGCGGAGACGCTGGTGCTCGATTGCGGCGGCCCGAGTCGCTGCGTGGCCATTGAGCAGGATTTGGCGAACCCGGCGGACGGGCGAGCATTGGTGGCCGCTGCCGTCCACGCATTTGAGCGGCTCGACATTTTGGTGGTCAATCACGGAATCTGGCCGTCCGACGATGTGCCTATTGCAGAGATGACGGATGCACAATGGCGCGGCACCATGGGGGTCAATCTCGATTCGGTGTTTGGGCTTGTGCAGGCGGCCGTGGCCCAGATGGACAGACAGGGGCAGCCGTCTACTGCCGATGAGGCAGCGGGTCATATTGTTCTGATCAGCTCCACCGCTGGGCAGCGCGGCGAAGCGTATCATGCCGACTACGCGGTGACTAAAGGCGCGATGATCAGTCTGACCAAGAGCCTGTCGACGGAGCTGGCGCCACGAGGAATTCGCGTAAACTGCGTGGCGCCGGGCTGGGTGACGACGGAGATGTCCGCCGCCGCGCTGGGGCACCCGGAGCTGGGACCGAAGATTTCTGCCGGAATTCCGGTGGGGCGCGCGGGTTCTCCGCGGGAGATTGCCGGGCCGGTGCTGTTCCTGTGTACGCCGCTGGCCGGCTTCATCTCCGGCGAGGTACTGAATGTAAATGGCGGCGCGGTGCTAGTGGGGTAGGGTCGCGACGGCTAGTCTGGTGGCGGATAGTTGTATGAGGAGATTCACTGGATGCGGAGAGTTTCAGAAATCGCGCTAGCCACAATCCTACTGTGCGCCGGGAGTTTCCTGCCGGCGCAAATCACCACGCAACAGGCCAACGACGAAGCTGCGAAAAACGCCCAAAAGGCCCATGAGGCGCTCGATGCGATGGTGCAGGCGCTGGGCGGCCAGGCGTGGCTGGACATCAAGAATCGCACTGAGCACGGGCATGTGGCGGGATTCTTTCATGGGCAGCCCGATGTGGGGACAACGGAGTTGATGGAGTTCCACTCCTGGCCGGACAAGGATCGCATCGACGTTACCAAGCATAGGGACTACGTAGAGTTCTTCCTCGGGCGCGAGGGCTGGGAAGTCACGTACCGAGGCAAGAAGCCCATCGCCCAGGAACAATTGGACGATTACCTGCGCCGCCGCGACCACTCCCTTGAAACGGTGATCAAGGTGTGGCTGAAGGATCCCAAGACGATCCTTGTGTATGAAGGCCAGCATTTGGCCGAGCGCCACCTTGCCGATCAGGTCACGCTCATCTCCGTCGACAACGAGGCCGTCACGATCCTGATAGACTCGCAGTCGCACCTGCCTCTGCGTCGTTCGTTTCAGTGGCGCGACCCGCTCTACCACGACAAGAATACCGATTACGAAGAGTACGACGACTACCACCTGATGGATGGGCTTCCGACCGCGCTGCGGATCTCGCGAGGGAAGAACGACGAAATGGTGCGACAGTTTTACGTGGACTGGGCGAAGTACAACCAGGATCTCGGAGCGGATTTCTGGAGCGTGGACGCGACCGCAAAGCGGATCAAGAAATAGCGCTTCCAGCAAAGGAAGAACGCGCCGCCGCGCCCCAACCGGCGAACGCAGCGCCATTGTTTATAATCCTCACGAGCGCGATTCGACCCGGAGCCAGAGAATGATCCTCGACATCCAGGAAATCCTGGGGTTTCTTCCACACCGTTACCCGTTCCTGCTGATCGACAGGATTGTCGAATTCGAACGCACGAAGCGCCTGGTAGCCATCAAGAATGTGACCATCAACGAGCCGTTTTTTCAGGGGCATTTTCCCGACTATCCCATCATGCCCGGCGTGCTCGTAGTGGAGGCGATGGCGCAGGCGGGCGGCATCATTATGATGTTCGAGTTGGAGGACCGGCAGAGCAAGCTGGTGGTGTTCACAGGGATTGAGCGGGCCAAGTTTCGCCGCCCGATCACGCCGGGCGACCAGATTCGGATCGAGGTGGAAGTGCTTGCGTTCCGGCAGCGGGCAGGGCGCATCCTGGGGCGCGCGACTGTGGATGGAAAGCTGGCCTGCGAAGCCACGCTGACCTGCCAGGTGGTGCCGCGCGTGCGCGAACCCAAGCCGGCGGCCGCGGTAGACCCGGCGCCGAGTGAAGCTCATGCAGCAGCGGAAGCCACGGGGACCGAGTGAGCATCCACCCCACCGCGATTGTGGCGCCCGGAGCTGTGATTCCGGACTCCTGCACAATCGGCCCGTATTGCACCATCGGCCCTGAAGTGAAACTTGGCGAAGCATGCAACCTTGTTTCACACGTGGTGATCGACGGCCGCACTAGCATGGGCGCCCGCAACATTATCTACCCGTTTGCCTCGGTAGGCGTGGCGCCGCAGGACCTGAAGTACAACGGGGAGCCGACGGAAACCGCCATCGGCGATGACAACACCATTAGGGAATGTGTCACCATCAGCCGCGGGACCGAAAAGGGCGGCGGCATTACTCGCGTTGGCTCTGGAAACCTGCTGATGGCGTACGTACACATTGGGCACGACAGCCTGGTGGGCAGCCACTGCATTCTGGCCAACGCCGCCACCCTTGCCGGCCACGTGGTGATTGAGGACTATGCCAGCGTGGGAGCCTTCTCGCCCGTGCACCAGTTCTGCACCGTGGGCCAGTACGCGTTTATTGGCGGCGGGACAATTGTGACCCAGGATGTGCTGCCGTTTTCGCTGACTTCGTCGCGGCGCGAAAACAAAGCATTCGGCATCAACAAGGTCGGGCTGTCGCGGCGCGGCTTCTCGCAGGAGCGGCTGAACACGCTGCAGAAGGCCTTCCGGCTGCTGCTCGCGTCGAAGATCAACACGTCGCAGGCGCTTGAAAAGATTCGCGAGCTGGAAGGCGAGGACGCGAAGATCGTGGCGGATTTCATTGAGCGGTCGCAGCGCGGGGTAATCAAGTAAGACGCCGTATGGAAGCCGCCCGACAATGCGACCAACTGTTTCCGACCTATATCAGACAGGGTCGGAGCCCCAAGCGCTATAAGTCCGGATTCATTAATCAGCGCGGCGACACGGTCGTCCCGCCAACCTACGATCACGCCCATCCTTTTCGCAACGGGCGCGCTTGTGTGCAACAGGGAAAGCTATGGGGCGCCGTGAACGAGAACGGTGACTTGGTTATAGCCCCTCTCTCCGGCGGGTCGTTCTTCTTTTCTGAAGATGTGGCCGTTTTCTCTTCCAAAGCGATGAAGGGCGTCATTAACAAGGCCGGCGACGTCATCA
>JANXQR010000432.1 GCA_025353435.1 Acidobacteriota bacterium
CCACTTGGGCTTTGAACACCGCTGAGTGAGTCCGTCTCGTTCTTTTTGCCATTGTCTGCTCCCTTTCATCGCCCAGTAGGGCCATCAACGGTAGCAGATCCTCCACGTATCGGCTTGTTCAAATTTCAGGGGCCACTTCTCGACCACCAGAGCCGACAGACTCGGCCAGTACTCTTGTGTACCAACCGACGTTTGCACCTACGTCAACAACATGGTCTTCGGGCCTAACGAGTTTCTTGACTACCAGAAGATCCGGCTCATCTCTCTCAGAGAAACGTTTCAGCTCATGAAAGTAATGAATCTGCTTCAGAAACTTCAATATCCTATTTGGAAGAACCATAAGCGCTATGGACTTTAGCATTGGAACCTTTCTCAGAATCGCTTGAGCAACGTCATCCTGGGCTGACCATCGCTGAGATGTAGACCATGTCGCAGAGGTAGTCTCAATTTCAAAGGGAACAGGATGACACACCGGGACTCGCCCGGATAATCTTCTGTTTCATCGTCATTGCTCTCAGGCATTTCGTGAAGGAAATGACTCTGCCTGATTGCCAGATACCGTTCTCGCGCTGACAGTGAATAGTGGGTGCCGCTTCAGACGCAACGCTGGCTTTTCAATCATGAGCCATGAAATTGCGGCAAGTAGGATGCAGGCCATTAACGCCACAAACCCATATTCTGGCTTCCCGTACAGCCCGCTATATAACAGTAGATTCACGACCGGCATGTGATAAATATATATCCCATACGACATGTCGTTTCCTCTCAACACCTTCTTACTCAATGCCGGCGTCGAATACGCGAAAGAGAAAATAGTCAAGATTAACAGCACAGCGACGACCGGATTACTATTATTCCCGAAGGCACTCCCACTATCTGAGAGCATGTATGCGGAAACAAGATATAAGGGAAACATATAATAAAATTTCCCTGCCAAATAGGCATGGAAAAACTCAAAATTCCTCTGTGCCAACACGCCCAACAGGAAGATATAAAACCAAGGGACAAATGATACTCCTATCAGTTTCGTGATAAGCGACTTATCCGCCATATCAGGCAGCACGGCGTAGAACCTATTGAGAATAAAAAACAGGATCGTCAATACCACCAGCGCACAATTTGGCGTGCACTTCGGCGGTTTCCGAGAAAGAACAAAAAACAATACTGGGATCAAGAGATAGAATTGTATCTCGACAGTGATTGTCCACAAACTACCATTGAGAACCCCATCACCATAAGACCTCATGAATTCTGGATTGTAGAACTGAAAGACGGTTATCTTCGCGAGGAAGAGTACTACTAAATCAAACCATTGAACTTCCTTACCCTGAAAGTATCCACTTGCCATGACCGCAACGATCGAGAACGCAACGCACACAATAAGACCCGGGTACAACCGTAATACTCGATTGATGAAAAACTCCTTTAAACAGGAATTGTTTTCATATGATCTGCTGATCAGAAAACCGCTGATAAAGAAAAATATGGGCACACCAGGAAACAAATGAAACAGATGCAGTATCAAACTGCCAACCCAGGCTGTTTCTATCTCCATGATATGGAACACATGCACGAGTGCGACCTGAAATGCCGCGAACAGTCGTATTAAGTCAAAATTGTTC
>JANXQR010000433.1 GCA_025353435.1 Acidobacteriota bacterium
GCAGGGAATGGCCGAAAACGGCGATGCGCGCATCGGCATCGTCATCGAAAAACCGTTCGGCCACGATCTCGATTCCGCGCGGGACCTCAACCACCAGGTCAACGCCGTTTTCCACGAGAACCAGGTCTTCCGCATCGACCACTACCTCGGCAAGGAGACCGTTCAGAACATCCTGGTCTTCCGCTTCGCCAACGGCATCTTCGAGCCAATCTGGAATCGCAACTTCATCGATCACGTCCAGATCACGGCAGCCGAATCCATCGGAATCGAAGGCCGCGGGCCGTTCTACGAGAAAGCCGGCGCCCTTCGCGACGTGCTCCAGAACCACGTGATGGAACTGCTAAGCTTCATCGCGATGGAGCCACCCTCGAGCTTCGACTCAGAAGCCGTGCGTCGGGAAAAAGTGAAAGTCTGGCAGGCCATCCCCAGCGTGCCCATCCAGAACGCGGTGCGCGGCCAGTACGGCCCCGGCCTCGTCGAAGGCAAGCGTGTGATCGGCTATCGCGACGAAGAACGCGTCAATCCAGAGTCCAGCACCGAAACATTCGCCGCCGTTCGACTCCAGATCGAGAACTGGCGCTGGGCGGGCGTTCCCTTCTACCTGCGCGCCGGAAAGCGCATGAAGAAGCGCGCCACTGAAATTACCATCCAGTTCAAGCAACCGCCCCTGCTCATCTTCAACCGCATGCAGACGAGCGGCCCTTGCACGGAGATTCAGCCGAACGTCCTCAGCATCCGCATCCAACCTGATGACGGCATCGCACTGCGCTTCGGTGCCAAGGTGCCCAACACACCGGGCATGGCCGTCTGCCCGGTCAATATGGACTTCGATTACGCTCAGGCCTTCGGGCAATCGCGCGCCAACGGCTACGAGCGGTTGCTGCTCGATGCCATGCTCGGCGACCAGACGCTTTTTTCGCATCGCGATGGAGTGGAAGTGAACTGGGCTCTCTACACACCGATTCTGCAGGCGTGGGCGGCAAAAACCCCCGAAGTCTTCCCGAATTACTTTGCGGGAACATGGGGTCCGGAGTGCGCTGAACGCCTGCTCGAACGCGACGGCCACACCTGGCGCAATAACCTCGGCAAACCCGAGTGATGCAGTGAGTAAGCAATAGGGAACGGGAATAGTAGGCCCGGCGTAGGTTTGGATTGACGCGCCTTCCGGTCTCTACTCCCTTATGATCTTCACGAAGATCCCGTCGGGCAACTCACCCCCAAGCAAGTGGACCACGCCGTCCTTCACATAGCCTTCCAGCACCTGGCGGGGCTGCTTCGGGGCGCTTCCAGCGGGCTGTGGGGTCGGCTTGGGGCTTTCCGGCTTGGCGTACGCATTCGCGGTCAATGGCTGGGCAGCGCTGCCCGGCGTCTTCCCCATCCCCCGGTCCATCGCTTCGTTGGCTAGCCGGTCGGCCTCTTTGTTCCCGCCGCGGAGGGTGTGGCCCATTTCGAACTTTTCGAGCTGCCTGGAAAGCCGTTTGGCTTCTTCCCAGAGCGGGCGTAATCCGGGGCTTGCCACCTTGTACAAGCCCTTCATTTGCTTGACCATAAGCTCGGAGTCCGAAACCACTTTGAGCCTCTTGTGCCCATGCTCCAAAGCCCATTTCAAGCACGCCAGCAGTCCCGCGTATTCGGCGTAGTTATTGGTCTGAACGCCCAGGAACTCGCTCAAGCGAGCCACCACGCGCCCCTGGCTATCCTCCACCACGGCACCGTAGCCGGAAGGCCCGGGGTTGCCCCGGGAACCCCCATCGCAATGTGCCGTCAGCACATCCGCCGCGCCGGCCTTTACCACCTGCTGATCTCCAAACAGATTTCCAGTCATCCGTCCCAGTCTACCGGCTCGGGCGGCCCAAGACGCCCGCGATCCCGCTCACAATTCAGCATCCGACCCGTCCATCTGAATGCAGCTGTTTGCGATCTTTTGATCCCCTGGAGCGGCGAAAAATATGGCCACAGACGCGGTTCCCTACCCGGCTCCAACGCCGAATCCGGCAACAGCTTTCCCATGGACCCATGCCCGAGCGGTACAATCCACCCCAAGGGTGGACTCAGGATTGGCTGCAACCAGGGCAATGGAAAAACCCGACCGCGCACAGGAACTATTGCAGGCCCGCGCTCCGGAAATGGAATTGATCCGGCAGGCGCAGTCAGGTTCACGCGTGGCATTCGACTCCCTCGTCAGGCAATATGAGCAGCAAGTTCTCCGCCTCGCCCTTCACCTCACCGGCAGCGAGAGCGACGCCGAGGACATCTACCAGGAAGCCTTTCTGAAGGCATACCGGTACATTGGAAACTTCCGTTTCGAGTGCTCCTTCTACACGTGGATCTACCGCATCGTCACCAATTTGTGTCTTGACCTGCTGCGCCGCCGTAAAACGCGCCGTGAAGATCAGGCCGTCATCATCGACCACTCTGGCGATGAAATCGACATTCTTTCGTCAGTATCGGACGAGCGCTCCTTTTCCAACCCGGCGCGCGAACTCGATCGCAAGGTACTCGGAATCAGAATTCAGGACGCGCTCAGCAAGCTCACTCCTCGCGAGCGCACGGTATTTGAACTGAAGCATTACCAGGGCCTCCGCCTGCGCACCATCGGAGAGATGTTGAATACAACTGAAGAAACTGCCAAAAATACACTTTTTAGAGCGACCAAGAAATTGAGATCGCAATTGGCAGGCCTGCGGAAATGAAGCAGGCAAGGAAACACCTTTTGAGGCTGGAAGGACGTTTGACATGAACTGCGAATTGGCACACGAACGCATCGTGATGGCTGCCTACGGCGAGCTGCCCGATGACGAAACGCACGAGCTTGACAGGCACCTGACAACTTGCACGGGATGCGGCCAGGAACGTGAACAGATGATGGCCCTGAAGCTGCTATCTGATGCGTACCCAGTCGAAGAACCGAATGCAAACCTGGTTGCGCGATCCCGAATTCGACTCGAGGAAGCCCTTGACGCGCTGCCTCCCACGCGCTGGTTCGAGCGCCTGCTGCAAAAGCTCCGCAACAATGCCGCGAGCCTTCAGTCGGCTCCCGTTGCTGCATCGCTCCTACTGCTGATCGGCGGCGGAGCCGGCAGCCTGGGGGGATACTTCGTCGCGCAGAATCACTCCGCGCGCACTGCCACAACGGCGTCATTGAATGACCCCGCTCCTAAAGCAGTTGACCCGTCCGAAGGCGAAGTTGCCAGCATATCCAGCATCGAACGCCAGCCGAACAGCGAATTCGTAGAAGTCCGCTACAACGCCCTCGTGCCGCGGGTGATTCATGGTTCCCTCGACGACCAATATATTCGCAAGCTCCTGATGCTGGCCTCGGAGAATGCTTCATCCGTGGGCATCCGCGGCAGTTCAGTTGGCCTGCTGGCATCGGAGTGCCGCGCTGGACACGAGTGCCAGGCAGAAGGCATTCGCGACGCTCTGATGATCGCATTGCGTTATGACCGGAACGCCGGTGTGCGCCAGAAAGCACTGGAAGGCCTTCAGCCGTACGTGGCCGAGGACGTTCACGTTCGCGATGCGATGCTCGAGGCGCTGCTGAACGACTCTGACCCGCATATTCGCACCCAGGCAATCAGCATTCTGGAGCCGGTAGAATCCGACACCAGCGTTAGGCAAGTCTTGCGATCGGTTGCAAATACTGACCGCAACCCCAGAATCCGGTTAGCATCCCGTCAGGTTTTAAGTCGGGTGCCGGAGTTCCAATAGAGCCCTACCGTCCGCTGAATACACCGCAGGACCAAAGAGTGTGTAGCGGACACAAAATCGCATGAGAGGCAAAAAAATGAAGTACTTTTCGAGGCCATTTGCAACGTTCGCAGCCGCGCTGTTCGGGCTGAGCCTTGGATGGATTGCAGCTCCGACCGGCGCAACCGCACAAACATCCATCTCCCACATCATGCAGGAGATCAACCCGCTCCTGTCCCACGCTCAGGGCTACCTTGGCGTTCTCGTGACAGACGTCGACAACGACTCCGCCAGCAAGCTCAAATTGAAGGATGTCAAGGGTGCCCTGATCACTCTCATCGATCACGACGCTCCCGCCGGCCAGAAAGGACTGCGCGTCAACGACGTGGTGCTCTCCGTCAACGGGCAGACCATCGGAGGTGCCGAACAGTTTGGGCGCATGCTGCACGATCTTCCCGCTGGCCACAAGGTCACGCTCGTCATCAGCCGTGACGGCGCGCCACAAACATTTACCGTGCAGCTCGTCGATCGCAAGACGATGGAGCACGATGTCTGGAACACCATGAACGACTCCGACGTCTTTACGCCGCCGCCCACGGGGATGGGTATCCTCGACAACGGCAACCCAGGGTGGAGTCTCGGACACGTATCGCCATTCGGAAGCAGCCTCAAAGTGGGAGCGCTTGTTGAACCGCTGGACGCGCAGATGGCCGAATATCTCAACATGCAAAATGGCGTCATGATCAAACAGGTTGCGCGCAAAAGTGAAGCCGCCAACGCCGGCTTAAAGCAGTTTGACGTGATTCTGAAGGTGGGCACGGACTCGATTCAGACCACTGCGGACTGGGATCGCGCCCTCCACTCTAATGCGGGCAAGCAGGTCCAGGTTATTATCCTGCGCGACCGCAAACAGCTGATTCTAAACCTCCAAGTTGACTCCAAGCATCACAGCTTGGTGATTTGGACGGACATGTTCCCGCAGGAAAACTGCTCGGACTTGGCCTCGCTTGATCAGCAGTTTGGTTCGGATCTTGCCAAGGCCCTTCGACAGGAAACGGAAACTTTTAAGTCGCAGATCGATCGGCAGCAACTCGACGAAATGCTCCGTCAGTCCGAAAATCTGCGCGACAGCTTCAAGGCCTGGTCCTTCCCGGAGTTCAAGGTCGATCCGAAGCAGATGGAGGAAATGCGCCAGCAGATGGAGCAATTCCGTCAGAGCTTCAACACCGATCAATTTAAGATCGATCCGAAGCAGATGGAAGAGCTTCAGCAGCAGATGAAAGAGTTCCGCAAATCGTTTCCGCAGAATTTCAAGATGGACCGCCATCAGCTCGATGAATTCCGGCGCCAGCTCAACGAGCTGCACGAGCTGACCATCGACCAGTCTGCTTAGCTTGAGGCCTTGCGCTCGGATTCGCGCTGGGCGCGCAACTCTTCCATCACCGACTGAATCAGGGCCTTGGCGCCTTCCATTCCGCCGATCACCGCTTGCAGATCGAGCGCCGGCTTTGACGGATTGCGGCTGGAATTACAGTAAACCCCGTGCTGCCCCACCATGATCAGCGAATCAGTCAGCAGATCCAGCGCCACCGCCAACCGGCCGCGCTCCAGGCCCATCATGAATTCGTGCTGCTCCAGCTCCGACTTCCTCTCGTCAAAAACACTCATGGGTCCAGCCTAACGCAAGCGCCGGACCCATGCCGTTCGACTCATTGACGGTTAGACGTCGAATCTCTTCATGAAGGCGGCGTCCAAACCCAACTCCGCCATCGGATCGCCTTTGAACTCTTCCTGCTCAACAAAGTAGTGCTTGAGGCTGGATGCCAACGCAAAAATTGGGTGGTAGTCCG
>JANXQR010000442.1 GCA_025353435.1 Acidobacteriota bacterium
CAACTTCTTCGCCAACTCGCCACGCGGGCACGCCACGCTGGAGCACTCGTTCCAGCGGGCGGGCCGCTACAAGGCAATGATTCAGCGCGTCATGGCGGAGGAGGGCGTGCCGCAGGATCTGATTTATCTGGCCGTCGCTGAATCCAGCTTTCAGCCGCGTGCGGTCAACCGGAAATCAGGCGCCGGCGGTATGTGGCAATTCATGCCGCATGGCAACTACGGCCTGGCCCGCAACGGCTATGTGGATGAGCGCTTCGATCCTGAGAAGTCGACGCGGTCCTATGCGCGCTACATGAAATTTCTCTACGACCAACTCGGCGATTGGTATTTGGCGATGGCCGCCTACGATTGGGGCGCCGGCAACGTGCAGCGCGCAGTGCAGAAGACTGGGTACGCGGATTTCTGGGAGCTCTACCGCCGCAACAACCTGCCCGGCGAGACCAAAAACTACGTCCCTGAAATCCTTGCCGCCATCATTATTGCCAACCATCCAACGCAGTACGGATTCGATGACGTCACGCTCGACCCGCCAGTGCTGACCGATACTGTGACGATCAATTATTCAATCGACATTCGACTGGCTTCCGATCTGGTCAATGCGCCGACCGATGAATTGCTGGCGCTGAATCCGAGCCTGCTGCGCATGGCCACGCCGCCTGACACCGCGTTCGATCTGCATTTGCCCGCAGGCGCGGCAGCCGTATTTCAGGAGCGCGTTGCCAGCATTCCCGTGAGCAGGCGCAATTCGTGGCGCTATCATCGCGTCACCGCCGATGACACGCTGGAGTCCGTGGCGCGCACCTATCGTGTGAGCCCCGCGGAACTGGCGACCGTGAATCAGCTGCGATCGGGCGAGAGCGTATCGGGGCTTGAAGCACTGGTGGTCCCGGTGGCGCCCATGGCCGCGCCCGCGGCGCACACAGTTTTTTACCTGGCACGGCGGGGCGACACGCTGGTCTCGATCGCCGATCGCTTCGGTGTCTCGCTCGATCAGTTGCGCCGCTGGAACAAGATTCCCTCGGGCATCCATGTGGAGCCAGGGCGCAAGCTGCACGTGGCTGAGCCGGTCGCGCAACGGAAAACCAAGGGCCATCGCACCACCATCACAGCCGCGGACCTGAACCCTCAAAGCACGGCGCACGCAGGCAAACGAGCGTCGACGCGTCACGCTCCATTGAACACAGACAAGACGAATTCACATGCGCCAGCGAGTGGCACAAAGCGAAGAGTGCATCCCAAGGCGCAAACAAAATCAAAAAAATAGTAATGAGCTTTAGTACTTCCTTCTCTTTTGATGGCTTTTGCGTGCAAGCTATTGCTACAATTGCAACCGAATGCGGAGGAATTTGAGTCCGCAACAAAACAGCGTCGAGCCGCTGGAGGCATCCGATGGATGAAGTGTTGAGAATGTACGCAATGAGTGCAGACGACAACAATACCGAGCCCGCAGAAGTGGATCCTGATCACGACGAAGGCTTGGATGACGAAGACGAAGAAATCGAAACCTCCAGCGTGGTGACCTCTTCGGACGACGATGAGGGAGTGCCAGACGGTGGTTCCACAGTGACCGCAGTGGCAGCGCCGGCCAAGAAGGCCGTCAAGAAAGCTCCGGCTAAGAAAGCTCCCGCAAAGAAGGCTGCAAAGAAAGCAGCGAAAAAAGTTCCCGCAAAGAAGGCTGCCAAGAAAGCTCCGGCGAAGAAGGCCGTAGCCAAGAAGGCTCCCGCGAAAAAAGCTGTGGCCAAAAAGGCCGCAAAGAAGTCCGCCCCGAAGAAGAGCAGTGCTGTCGCTAAGGGTGGAAAGGCCAAAGCCAAAAAAGCTTCGGCCGGTAAGAGCGTCAGCAAAATCATAAGACGAGGTAACAAGTTGGCCGTAAAGAAAGCAGCAAAGAAGGCGCCCGCCAAGAAGGCAGCAGCCAAGAAGGCTCCTGCAAAGAAGGCTCCGGCGAAGAAGGCAGCCAAGAAGGCCCCCGCAAAGAAGGCTGCAAAAAAGAAGTAGTTCAGGCAACCTAAGTAAAAAAGGCAAGCAAAAGAGCCCGGCATTGAGCCGGGCTTTTTTGCGTCTGAAATACGTCAAGTGGGGAGCAGAAGCTGGTCAGGCTTCCTTCGGCGAATCGATCTGCGCCAGGTGCCAGCGGTGGTGAGCGATGTAATCTTCCACCAGGAACTGCAGCGTTACAGGCGAGTCGTCTCCCACTATGCATGGCGCCTGAAAGCGATCTTCCGGGATGCGTTCCACAACAGCAGCAAGAATCTGGTGTTCGATCTTCCACCACTCCAGAAGCACTTCCCACAGTTGCTCCTGATAGCCGTGGGCGGCCACCCAGCCGTCTTGCGCGTAGTCGGGGCCAGCGTACGAGCCGTGAATAGCGGCACGCACAAAGCGTTGCCGATTGTTGGCGACCGAGTCGAGCAGGTGCCCGACGATCTGCTTGCGCGTCCACTTGCCCGGACTCCAGGGGATGTCGGCCAGGTCTGGAGACACCGCGGCAAGCCTCTGCTGCAGCGCGTCTATTTCCGCTCGAAATGTGATTGCGATCCGTGAGGGCATGATGAGCCCATCTTAACGGAAGGCAGAAGCGGCGCGGCCTAGGACCGCGCCGCTTTAGGAGGCGAGCGGAGTTACTTCTTCATCTCGCTGATGGCGGCCAGCACTTCCTCGGAGTGATGCTGCGGGTCCACCTTGGTCCACACCTTGACGATCTTGCCGTGAGGATCGATCAGGAAGGTGTTGCGCACGGCGATGGTCATGTCGCCGAAATGGCCCAGCGAGCCGTACTGATCCACCACCTTGTGTTCTGGGTCGGCCAGCAGGCGGAAGGTCAGCCCTTCCTTGGTGCAAAACTGCTTGTGGCTGTCTGCCGTGTCCACGCTGACGCCCACAATCACCGCGCCATCGGCTTCGAACTTCGTCAGGTCACGCTGGAAGTTATGAGCCTCGATGGTGCACCCGCCGGTAAAGTCCTTGGGATAGAAGTAGAGAACGACCCACTTGCCCTTGAAGCTATCAAGAGAGATGTTCGAGCCGTCTTGCGAGGGGAGCGTAAAGGTGGGGGCAGGTTGTCCAGCGGCAGGCATGGTCTGATCGGCAGCGTGGACAGTAACCAGCGAACCGGCAAGCACAAGGGCCGCGACGCCTGCGAAGAGAGCGAACTTTTTCATGGGGACCTCCAAAGAACAGAATTCGAGAACGGGGGACAGGACGCGGGGACACAACCCTGATCGACCGCATCCAGTATCGGCGCGGGATGCTGGGTATGGCAATCCTGAAGACCTGCTCCCATTGAAGATGTGTTGTGCCTTTGAAGTGCCAAAATCCTGGAAAAGGCGAAGGCGTGCACATTTGACCATCAGATGACGAAGGCATCCGCATGCGTCATCTGAATTGAGGGGAGTGCCTGCCCCGCCGCCGTAGTTTCCGGTGCGGGGCCCAAGCTGAAAAGGAAAGGTAACACGAGAGCCAACTGCGCCAATCGAACGACGGCCCGAAATAACCCGGAGACTCAGGACGCGGTTGTCTTCTGTGCGGATTGGGTGCCGATGGGCGGCTTCAGCGACTCGGCGATCACCGGTGCCTCGTGAGGCTCGATCGAGTGAGCTGCTACTGTGCCAACGGGTGGCTTGAGCGACGCAGTTCTTGCACTTTCCACGGATGGCTTGAACGAATTGGTCATGGAACCTCCTAACTGGTTTCAGTTGAGTTTCGGGGGAACGGCAGTGTTTGATTAGTATCCGCGCGCGACGGCGATAATTGCAACATTTTCCTCGTTGGCGCGGCGCAGGAGCGCGTCCCGGTCAAAGAGTAATGTTCGGCCCGCCTCGACGGAAAGACAGGTCGCCCCGGCCGTTTTCATCGCGTCGAGTGTCTGCATTCCAATCACCGGCACATCAAAGCG
>JANXQR010000049.1 GCA_025353435.1 Acidobacteriota bacterium
GAATGGGCCACGGTCGAGGTGCCCTTCGTCCCAGGGTTCTCCGCCACTCCTATCATCGAGGGACGAACCATTCATTCCGACGGAACGGTAATTCCCCTTACCGGTAAGGCGGAAGACCTGCTGGTAACGAAATCCAACCGAAATCACTTGCGAGTTTCTGTCTTCAACCTGCCCAGCGTCGAGGTGGGGAGCATCCTCGAGTACAAATGGACGGTGACATTCGGAGGAGGGCACATCCTAGGGGCGGCAGGAGGCGAGGGCGAAGAATCGTACTACTCCTCGGCGCTCGCAAGTTCGATTCCCGAGTGGGACGTGCAGCAGGATATTTTCGTGCACAAGGAACACTTTTATTACAACCCGTTTTCGACCCTCGAATCGGAGGTGGGCAGCAACATCGGGTGGGTTATCAATGGGGAGCAGGCCAGCTATCTGCTCTACACCCAGCGACTGCCGGCCGGGGCGCACGTGCAGGTAAGCCCCAAGCGTGACTACGCACTCGACCTGCAGGATGTGCTTCCGTTCCGCGCAGAGCCGCAATCTCCGCCGGAGGCGGCTTTTCGCTACAATGTGCGCTTCTTCTTCACTCCGTATGCCACTTCAAAGGATTATTGGGACAACGAGATCAAGCGTTGGTCGAAGGCTGTGGAGCAGAGTGCGGGTGTCAGCGACGGAATTCGCGAAACGGCCAACCAGATTACTTCCGGCCTGGCCACCGCCGACCTCAAGGCGCGCAAGCTCTACGAATTTGTCGGGGGTCTTGAAAACACTGACTTTTCCAAGACCAGGAGCGAGCAGGAGCGCGAACAGGAACGCTCTCGCAGGCGGTTCCGCAGGGAGGTGAGGAGCGCCGACGAGGTGCTGAAGGAAAAGAGGGGCACGGCGAACGACCTTGTAACGCTCTACCTTGCTCTGGTGCGGGCTGCGGGCCTCTCAGCCGACGCGCTGAAGGTCGCCGACCGCGATCAGCGCATCTTTGATTCGAATTATCTTTCTCTCAGTCAGCTTGACGCGATGCTTGTGGTACTTCATATCGACGGCAAAGAGGTGTACGTGGACCCTGGCGAGAAGTTGTGTCCATTTGGGCAGCTTCACTGGAAGCACTCCATGGCTGGCGGGCTGCAGCAGGGTGCTGCTCTGCCGGTGTATACGCCTCCAAACTCGACCAAGGATGCGATTACAGCGCATGCGGCTGAATTGACACTGGACGGCGCGGGCAACGTGACCGGTACAGTGAAAATTCTCATGAACGGCCCGTCTGCGTTGCGATGGCGGCAGTTGAACCTCACGGCGGACGAGAGCGAGTTACGGCTTCAGTTCACTGAAGAGATGCGGCGATTGGTGCCAACCGGAATCTCTGTGGAACTGACCGGATTCAAAGGGCTGGCTGCGGCTGAGGGCTACCTGGAAGTAACTGTAAAGGTCTCAGGACCGCTGGGGACAATGACGGGGAAGCGGATCGTGTTGCCGGGGTTCTTCTTTTCCACGGGCTCGCGGCCACAGTTTGTGAGTGATGAAAAGCGGGAACGGGCGGTGGACCTGAGTTACGCCGAGCAGGTGATCGACGATACGGTTTACCGGCTGCCGGCAGGATATTCGGTGGAGAGTGCTCCGCCGCCTTCGCAACTCCCCTGGCCGGAACACGCCACTCTCGTGGTGAAGACCTCTAGTTCCGCCGGTAACCTGGACGTGAGACATGTCTTTGCGAGAGCCTTCGCCCTTCTCGACCCCAAGGAGTACGCTGCGCTGCGGGACTACTACGCTAAAGTGGCGGCGAGCGATCAGCAGCAGATTGTGTTGGCGGCGGGCTCTGCAAAATAGAACCGAACGAAAGCTCAACTAGTGGGCTGCGCTGCCTGGGCGAGGGGCCTTTTCTGACGGCCCCGGTGGTCGAAGTTGGCGGGGTCGAGCCAGCTTTCGAACGCCGCTTTGCGGGCGGGCCACTCGTGGTCGAGCATGGAGAACCAGGCCGTGTCGCGATTGCGGCCCTTCACCACCAAGTGCTGGCGGAAAATGCCTTCATAGGTGAAGCCGTAGCGTAAGGCGGCGCGGCGGCTGGGCAGGTTTTCGGCATTGCATTTCCACTCGTATCGGCGATAGCACAGGTCGAAGATGTGCCGAGCCATCAAGAACATGGCTTCCGTGGCGGCAGTGGTGCGCTGCAGGGCAGGGGAGAGCATGATGTTGCCGACTTCGATGACTCCATATGCAGGGTCCATGCGCATAAAGCTGGCGTACCGGCGGCGGTTCCGGTGGCCGCCGGGACGATGGCGTAGAAGATACTTTCGCTCGCTGCCTGTTTTTTTGCTATATCCAGAGTGAAATCGGCCTGCGACGCGTAGGGGCCGTCGAAGAGCCATGCCCACACCTCGTTGTGGCCCTGCACGGCCTGCCAGAGCGCGTCGGCGTGCCGGCCTGGGTCGAGAGGCTCAAGTGTGACAGTGCGGCCCTGCATGGGCTCGCGGAGGGGCAACAGGACGGCTTTCCAGGTGAGGGCATTCGATTCCAATTCCGGCATAAAACCAAGTTATCAGGCGCGGTCTTTGCGGGATCGAAACCGGCTGACCTCGACTCTCAGGCCAGCTGCCACGGCGCGCGGTAAGGGCGCGAAAGCATCTCGCTGGCGGCACTGTCGTTCAGGATCGTCTCGTTGGCCACGTCCCAATTCAACTTGCGGCCTACCAGCATGGAGATGAGGCCAAGGTGTCCCGGCAGCGTGGAGTGGTGCGCGGTCTCGACCGGCGTGATGGTCGGCTTGCGCGATTTGACTGAGTCGAGGAAGTTGCGCTGGTGGCCAGGTGATTCGTAAAGGCTCACCTTGCGAAATTCGTCAGCGAGCTTGTCGCCCTTAATCCACGCGGGGTTGGAGGCGTCAATGCCAGCGCGGTCGACCCATACCCAGCCGGTGGTTCCGATCCACTTGGCGCCCATGGCGATGGCTGGATGTCCACCCGCAATCAGAATCTCGACGTCGTTGGCGTAGTGCGTCACTTCCTTGCGGTACTTGCAGTCGATGCGGTAAGTGGTGGCCGTGTTCCAGACGGCGTTGGCGGCAGGGAACTCGCCGAATGCTTCGATCTCGGATGGGCCGGTGCGGTCGAAGTCGAGGCCCCAGTGGGCGATGTCGCCGTGGTGGCCGATCCAGTCCAGCAGCTGGCCTCCGCCCGTGTTGTAATTCCAGCGCCAGTTCTGGTAAACGCGCTGCTCAATGTACGGCTCCTGCTTCGAAGGGCCGAGCCAGCGATCGAAGTCCAACTCCTCGGGGGGCGCCGAAACAGCCAGGTCCCATGCTGCGGTGCCGGGCACGATGTCCGCTGGGCTTGCGATCTTGTCGGACAAGGCCCCAAGCTTCTTCATAAGCGCTGGAACGGTGCCCGGGAAGTCGTGATGCCCGCCGGGCAGGCCGACCTCGACGCGCTGCACGTTACCGATAAGGCCGTTGCGGACGATCTCCGCCGCGTGGCGAAACATGGGTAGCGAGCGTTGCCAGGAGCCGGTTTGCCACATCACGCTGTTCTTCTGAACCGCCTTGACGATGGCCTGTTGCTCGTGGATCGTGCGGGCGAGCGGCTTTTCGCCGTAAATGTCCTTCTTCCGGTTGGCGGCGGCAGTAGCAAGCAAGGCGTGCCACTGGTCCGGGACAGCGATCATGATCGCGTCGATGTCGTCGCGAGCAATCATCTCGCGAAAGTCGCGGTAGGCCTTGCAGTCCTGGTTGCCGTAGTGGGTGTTGACGGTGCCGACGGCGGTCTGCAAGTGGTCCTTGTGCAGGTCGCAGGCGGCCACCACCTGGCAATCAGTCTCGGCCAAAAAATTCTTGGTATTGCTTGGCCCCATCATCCCCCATCCCACCACGCCCATGGTGATGCGGTTGGACGCGGAAGGGCGGCCGGAACTGGCCCAGGCCTTACCCGGAACGATGGCTGCAGCCCCGGCAACCTTGAGAAAATCGCGTCGGGAAACAGCGGAGGGTGAGCCTGCGTTGAGCTTCATGATCATCTCCAGACCCTTCGCCGGCGCCTTGATCCGTTCGCCTATATCGCAACATCGAAGGCCATTTTTGTTCGCAGCCTTTATAGCAGAGCAACGCTGGAAAGAGGGCATTCTTCTGGCGAACCCAGTGGAGAGGGGCGTTCCCGAAA
>JANXQR010000512.1 GCA_025353435.1 Acidobacteriota bacterium
TGCGGCGGCCGAACGTTGCCGCTGATCGAGTCGCCGGTCTTCAGGTCGAACTTGCGAATTTGCGATGGCGAAACGTAAATGTCATCTGGGCCGGGTAGATAGTTATAGTCTGGCGAGCGGAGAAATCCATAGCCGTCAGGCAGAATTTCGAGAACGCCTTCGGCGAAGATGTGACCTTCTTTTTCGCTCTGCGCCTGAAGGATCTTGAAGATCAAGTCCTGCTTCCGCAGGCCGCTGGCACCCGGAATTTCCAAGGTACGCGCAATCCGGCTCAATTCTGTGATGTTCTTCTCTTTAAGTTCAGCAATGGTCATGTTTACCTGCAACGGGGCGGGATGGTTGTGAGGGGGATCGGAGGAGGAGTGCGCTCCGGAATCAGGTGGGAATACTTACTAGAATTGTAACGCGGACGCGCCCTTTAGGTTTCAGAATTCGTAGTAAGTGGAGGAAGATCCGGAGAGAGCAGCCCTCCCGAGAAGGAGAGCTGCCTGAAACCGTGACTTACTCTACGCGATTCATCACGCGTACCCGGCTAGGCGGCGCGGCGATGCTGGACAGGTTCTACGGCCTGCAACGCAGGGGCCAGGGAAGAACCGGGGTTCGTGGTACGGAAACGCATGAGAACTTCATTGGTCGTGTCCTGCAGGCGTGTGGTCGGCTTATGTAGCTTGCGCGTGGCTTTGCTGGCCAGCTGGCACAGCTGATAGCGGTTGGACAAGTGGGAAAGTGCCCCGAAAACAAGATCAGAACGCATTGCTAGTAACTCCTTTGAGATTCATGCCCGGCTGAAACTGCTTGGCGCCGCCAGTGCAGCCAGCAGGCTGAATGCTCAGCTGCCGATTTTCAACTCCATCTGGGGATTAGACGCACGGAACAGGCGGCAAGTTCATTTCCTTTGATGCAATCCGGGTTAACTCGGAATGCATCTAGACTGTTTTTTCAAGTGGACAATCCGGATCCTTTATACGTGCGTCATTTGTCTTCCCCTGTGACGTTCTCCGAACACACGAACTCATCAACATTCGAGCCGTAGCTCATTGAATTGATGGGGGAAAAGACAGACTGGCGCACCCTGCCGAACTGTGCAATCTACCCTGGATGGCACCATTGAATGTATAACGGGACAGTCGCTGGGTCAACAGTTTTTTAACGTGAATCCGTGTTGGCGACCTGATCTGGACTCTGGGGTTCACCCATCGGACTAATCCATTATTTTTGATTGAGTTGTCGAGTCTTATCCAGAAATTTGACATCATTCCCCGGGAGGGAAAGAGGCTGACTGAACGAATTTCCGCCTCAGAATCTCCCGCGGCGTTCGAAATCCGTCACGATTCTCAGATTTTCCGTCCGGATCGGAGAGAATGCCCCTACCGTCCCTACCCACTTCGCAGAATTTGCGCTGACTGCCCACTCGCGTCTGCCTGGATGCAACGCGCTCGTCCATTCGAAACATTGTGAGGAACATGAGTAGGGCAATGGGAGCCATCAACAACACCATGTCAAGAAACGATAGATCTTTTACGACATTCACCCATCACCTCCCCGGAAACTTGTCGACATGAGAAAGATCTCATGTCATCATTCACCATTTCATCGGCGAAGATTGGAGATTCCTTAGAATCTGAAGTAATCGTGCCAGAAACGCCTTACTAATTGAGGTCGACTCTCAGCGACGGTGTGAAACCGCCGTCTCTCACGTACGCCCATCGGGATCCGTACAAATCATTTTGCCGTCACATTTGATAACGGGAACCGGGGCTTTAACGGGTGCCGGCGCCCTCTTCCTGGGCGTAAACGTTTCATCCAGCCGGAAGTAGCCAAAGAAGAGTAAAGCGACGAGAGGGAACCCAAAAAGGTAGATGTCCCAGGCCTGAGCAAGTGGGTGAGGATGCATCGACAACCTCCGTATGTGTTACCCCGCGAGGCGGAATATCTTTATATGGCCCAGTTATACCCCGCCAAATCCGGACCGAACAACACAACTTTCGTGGGACCACCCGGCGAATCATTCTCCGACGATGGCTAGATTCAAAAGGAGGGTACGCTTTACGACCAGTAGCTGCGATCGAGTGTTCGGTATTGGATGGCCTCAGCCAAATGTGCAACGGCAAGCGAGGCAGAACCCGCCAGGTCAGCAATAGTGCGCGCCACCTTCAGAATCCTGTCGTGGGCGCGGGCGGTCAAACCCTGCTGCTGCATGGCACGCTCCAGCAGTCGCTCGGCATCCGCGCCGAGTTCGCAATAGGCACGAACCTGACGCGTAGTCATCTGCGCATTCGAGTAGATTTTTTCACCGTGCTCGCGGAACCGCTCCTTTTGGAGTTCTCGCGCGGCTAATACGCGGGCGCGAATCTCCGCCGAGCCTTCAGCCGCCGCGCCGCCGCGAAGTTCCTTGTATTGCACGGCCGGCACTTCAATGTGAATGTCGATCCGGTCAAGCAGTGGACCCGATATCTTCGACACGTACCTCTGAATCATTGGTGGCGTGCACTTGCACTCCCTGGACTTGTCATTGAAATATCCGCATGGGCACGGATTCATGGCCGCGGCCAACATGAATCGAGCTGGAAAACTCAGCGACATGCTGGCACGCGCAATCGTGA
>JANXQR010000538.1 GCA_025353435.1 Acidobacteriota bacterium
CATGGCGGCTACGCAGATCGCGTCCGCGCCAACTCCCGCTTCGTGTTTCCAATTCCCGAAGCGCTTTCAAGCGAAAAGGCCGCACCCCTGTTGTGCGGTGGCATCACCGTCTACAATCCCCTGCGCAGCCACGGCATCAATCCATCGTCGCGCGTCGGCGTGGTGGGCATCGGCGGCCTTGGCCACATGGCTATTCAGTTCGCACGCGTTTTCGGCGCGGAAGTGACCGCCTTTTCCACCTCGGCTGAAAAGGAAAAGGAAGCACGTTCGCTCGGCGCTCACCACTTTGTAAACACGCGCGAAAGCCGTGCGTTGAAGGAAGTAGCCGGCTCCCTCGACTTCGTGCTCAGCACCGTAAACGCCGTCCAGGACTGGAGTGTCTACGTCCAGGCTCTGCGGCCCACCGGCACGCTCTGCTTCGTCGGCGTCCCGCCCGCGCCCGTCTCATTTCACGCGTTTCCTCTGATTGCCGGCATGCGCTCGGTGACCGGCAGCCCCATCGGCAGCCCGCACCAGATTCGCGAGATGCTCGACGTGGCAGCCAGGCACAACGTGGCGGCCATGACGCAGGTATTTCCCATGTCCAAAGTCAACGACGCCCTGGCCAAGGTAAAGAAGAACAAGGTTCGCTACCGTGCCGTGCTGGCAAACGAATAACCTGCACGTTGCGACCTGAATCGTTGAACCACTGGCTCCTGCATGACTACAGTCCGCATCGACAAATGGCTTTGGGCCGCGCGATTCTTCAAGACCCGCGCGCTTGCGTCCAAGGCCTGCGACATGGGCCGCATCCGCTCCAACGGCGTTGAGGCCAAGCCCGCTCGCGATGTCCGCGTGGGCGACAAACTCCATATCAAAAACGAACGCGGCGAGTTCGAGATCGAAGTACTGCTCCTGAGCGAAATGCGCGGGCCCGCGGCAGTGGCCCAGGGGCTCTATCTAGAATCTGAAGCCAGCAAGCAGGCACGCGCCAAGGCCGCCGAGGAGCGCAAGGCCATGCAGCAGTACGCGCCACTGCCGGAACGCCGTCCCAGCAAGCGCGACCGCCGCCATATTATCCGGTTCCGCGGCGACCACTGAAACGCGCCGCCCAGGCGGCTAGTGCTGGCACTCCCAACTTTAGTAGACTCAATCCCAGCATGCTGAATGGATCCCGTTCCCAAACCCTGAATTGCCGACGCATTTCTTATTGCATAATCCTTGCCGCTTTGGCAGCCACCGCAGCAGCTCCCTCTGCGAACGCCCAGGGCACCCGCCTGTGGACGCAGACGCATCTGGAAGAATTTGAAAAAGGCACCCCCCAGGGCGTCGCCCTCACCAGCAATGGCGAGATTCACGAAGGGCCAGGGCTGAAAGAAGTCCTGACCACGCCCTCGACGTTTGTGTGGTCCGTTGCGGTGGATAAAGGCGGCACGGTGTATGTCGGAACCGGCTCGCCGGCAACCGTGCTGCGCATCGGCGCGGACGGTAAGCCGGTCACGCTGTTCGAGACCAAAGACCTCGCCGTGCAAGTGGTGCGCGTAGGGCCGGACGGCAGCATCTACGCGGCCACCCTGCCCAGCGGCAAAGTCTTTAAGCTGAAACCCGGCGCCACAGCCAAGCAGACCGACTCCGACGCAACTGTCGTATTCGACGCCTCGGCCGTGGCCGACAAAGCTAAAGACACCAAATCGGCACCCAAACCTGCGGCGGATAAAGCCAAGGACGCGTCCGACAAAGACAAGTCCGCAACCGACAAAGACAAGCCGAATGACAAGGACGACGACAAGCCCGAAACAAAGCGCTACATCTGGGACATGACCTTCGACACCGCCGGCAAGCTGTACATTGCCACCGGCGGTCCCGCAGCCATCTATCGCGTCGATCTCGCCAAAACCGACCAGCCTCCGCAGGAATTTTTCAAGAGCGACGAGCAGCACATTCGCGCGCTCGCATGGGATTCGAAGGGCAACCTGATCGCAGGCACCGACGGCACCGGCCTCGTGTATCGCATCAGCCCCGACGGCAAGGGCTACGTGTTGTTTGAAGCGCCCCGCCGCGAAATCCCCGCACTCGCCATCGCCGCCGACGGCACCATCTTCGCCGCCAGCATGGGAGACAAAACTCACAATCCTCTCCCGCCGCTGCCTGTCCAGGGCGCGGGCATGGTTACTGTGACCGTCGTACAGCCCGGCTCGCTTTCCGTAGCCAACGCCAGCGCCTCCGCGCCCGATGGCACCGAAATCTACGCGATCAATGAAGGGCAGGCTCCGCGCAAAGTGTGGTCCGGCAAAGACGAAGTGGTCTACGGCCTGGCCTCCCGCACCGATGGCGTACTTGCCATTACCGGCAATCGCGGCCGAATTTTCCGCATTCAGAGCAATGGAAATTTCGCCGACGTAGGCCACATTGACGCCCAACAGGGCCTCTGCCTCGCCGCATCAATCGATCCCAAGGGCGACATCCTAATCGGCACCGGCAACACCGGCAAGCTGGTCCGATTCGGTGTCGAAGGCCAGCACGAATTCGCCAGCGATGTGCTCGATGCCGGCGCGTTGGCGCGCTTCGGCCGCATCGAAGTTCAGCCCGGATCAACCGGTTTCGATCTCTTCACGCGCTCAGGAAATATCGAGCAGCCCGTCCGCGGCTGGACCGAATGGGCCCCGGTCGCCAACAACTCTGTCCCTTCGCCAACGGGCCGCTTCCTGCAATGGAAGGCTGTGCTCCACGCCGGCGGCTCCCTGAGCGGCGTGGGCGTGAACTTCCTTCCCGTGAACGCGGCGCCGGTAGTCGAGGACATTGTCGTGGTCACAGGCGCGCGCCTCAATCCGCAGGCGCAGCCAACTCCGCAGCCGGCAACCGTCAACATTCAGTTTCCGGTCGCCAGTCAGCCCGGCGTAGTCATCTTCGACGCCAACATCAACGCCAACGCCAATCCCCTTGCGGCAATTAAAGATCGTACCGGCGTGACTGCGCGCTGGGCCGCGCACGACGACAATGGCGACGACCTGACTTACTCGCTCTATCTGCGCGGCGACGGCGAGCACGCATGGCGACTCCTCAAAGACAACATTACTGACAAGGCCTACAGCTTCGACCAGACGTTGCTTCCTGACGGCGGCTATCAACTCAAGGTTCTTGCTTCCGACTCGCCTTCGCACACCCCCGGCGACGCGCTCAACGGCGACAAGGTCAGCGATCGATTTGAAATCGACACCACCGCGCCCAACGTGACCAATCTCAAGGCCAGCTCTGAGGCCGCTCCCTGTGCCCACACGCCCTGCACCTCGCCGGCGCATGTTGTCTTCGACGCGGAGGACGCCATGTCGCCCGTCGTTCACGCCGAGTACTCGCTCGACGCCGGACCGTGGCAATACGTCGAGCCCGTCGGAGGTCTCTCTGACGCGCGCCGCGAACATTACGACTTCACCATCCCAGCATCCGCGTTCGAAGGCAAGTCCGGCGAACAGTTGCTCACCGTCCGCATCTACGACCGCCACGACAACGTGGGCCTCTCCAAAACGCTCTTCGAATCCGCAACGAGTCCGGCAAAGTAGGCGCATGCGCTTTGAACTGTTCGTGGCAGCGCGCTATCTTCGGGCCAAGCGCAGACAGGCCGTCGTCGGCGTCGTCACCGCCATCTCCGTTGCTGGGGTAGCTGCCGGTGTCGCCGCGCTCATCATCGCCCTCGCCATCACCAACGGCATGCGCCGCGACTTACAAGACCGCCTCGTCGACACCAGCGCGCACGTCCAGCTTCTGCGCGTTGCCGGAGACGGCATCCGCAACTGGCAACCCCTCATCGAGCGCCTGCGCCACATTCCCCACGTCGTTGCCGCATCCCCCGAGCTCAATGAGCAGGTAATGGTCGCCCACGGAGCGCGCGACGGATTCGCCCTAGTCGTCGGCATCCTGCCCAAAGACGAGCGCACCATCAGTTCCCTTCTCGCCAACGCCACCCCCGGAGCCATTGCCGCACTCGAACCTCAACCCGCCCCATCGACTACAGGCAACGCAGAGAATCCTCCCATTGTGCTTGGCAAAGATCTCGCCGATTCCATCGGTGTATTTCCGGGCGACTCTGTCATGCTCGTCAGCCCGCAAGGCGGATTGACCCCCTTCGGCATGGAGCCCAAATACACATATTTTCGATTGGTCGGCACCTATCACACAGGCTTCTATCAGTACGACTCCGCATGGGGCTACGTGCGCCTCGCCGACGCCCAGCGCCTCTACGATGAGCCCGACCTCATCTCCGTCGTCAGCTTCAAAATCGATAACCTCAACCTCGCGCCACAAGTCGGGCGCGCCATCGAACAAGCCGCCGGCAAAGGCTTTCAAACCACCAATTGGATGGAGCAGAATCGCGAGCTCTTTCGCGCCCTGCGCCTCGAGCAGATCGTCACCTTCATCGTTATCGCCCTCATCGTCATCGTGGCCGCGCTCAACATCCTCATCGCCCTCACCATGATGGTGATGGAGAAAACGCGCGACATCGCCGTCCTCATGAGCTTCGGCGTCGATCCCGGCCAGGTCCGCCGCATCTTCCTCATGCAAGGCCTGCTCATCAGCCTCGTCGGCACGGCCCTCGGCGTCATCCTCGGCTACATCGCCGCCTGGGCCGGCGCTCACTACCGCATTCCGCTCTCGCCCGACATGTACTCCATCGACACGCTGCCCTTCGCGCCCAAGCCGTGGGATGGCCTCATCGTCGCCGCCGTGTCCATCGGCATTTCAATGCTGGCCACGCTCTACCCATCGCACGCCGCCTCGCGCATCCTCCCCGCCGCGGCCCTGCGCTACGAGTAGCCGCCGCCCTTTCCAGCCGTATTAATGCGGCGTAATAATCCCGCCCAGCGCATGCCGTCGAGGCAACACAATCCCACGATGATCCACCTCAGCCGATGCACCGCGCACGTTCAGCGAGCCCTCGATCGCAGTCCGCTCCATCAACGCCCCGCCGCAAGCCGGACACCAATCCGCTTCGGTCTCATCCGCCAACACCGCATGACACTGCGTACAAATCCGTTCCATCCCTAAAGCCTACCCTAGTCCTTCAGTCCCTTAGTCCCTTAGTCCCTTAGTCCCTGCATTTAGTATTCTTCTCTCCATGAAGACCCTGCTTCGCACGCTGCTTTATCTCGCGCTCATCGTCTGGCTGGGCGCGATCGTCTTCTTCTCCATCACAGCTGCCATCACCTTCCAAACGCTTCAGGGCCAGACCCACGTGGCCGGCTCCATCGTCGGCCAGCTTCTGCGCATCCTGCACAATATGGGCATGGTTTCCGGCATCGTCGCACTGGCGCTGCTCATCCTCGCCCCCGCATGGAACATCTACAAGTCCCGTGCCGTTCTCGCGCCCATGATCCTCCTGCTCCTCATGCTCATCGGCACGGCCTGGTCGCAGTTCGGCATCATCCCCGCCATGGACCGCGACCGCCTCGCCGCCGGCGGCGCCATCGACACCAGCGATCGCAACAATCCCCTCACCATTGACTTCAACCGCCTGCACAGCCGCAGCACCAACGTTGAGGGCGCAGTCCTCCTCATCGGTCTCCTTACCGTCTTCTTCGTAGCCCGCGCTGAAACCACCCGCGCACAATAGAGTGCTCACCAATCCTTCAATCAAACTGGCGCTCCACATTGCAAAACCAACCGCGCTCTAGTCTCCTCGAGTAGTGATCCACAAACAGAGGCTCATGCAATGAATCCCTCCACACAACAGTCCGCACTTCCCAACTGCCGCCTCCTGCAGGCCGGCGAGTCTTACATTGGCAAGCAGGGCCTGCAATACGCCGTTGCCATCTCCGCTGAAACCGTCGGCGCGCACGCCATCCACATGCAGCTCGTCACCATTCCGCCCGGAGGCCGCGCCCGCGCTCACAAACACGCCACGCACGAGACAGCAATCTATGCGCTCACCGGCACATCAGGCGTGTGGCATGGCGAGCGCCTCGAGCACCACACCCTCGTCGCGCCCGGCAGCTTCTTCTACATCCCCGCCGACGTCCCCCATCTCCCCTACAATCCCAGCCTCACTGACCCCGTCGTCGCCGTCATCGCGCGCACCGATCCCAACGAGCAGGAAAGCGTAGTCCTCCTCCCCGAACTCGAGAGCATCCATCCCGCCTGATCAGCGCATCGAAGCATTGCAGGTGAGCGAAATCGCACAGATTGCAGTCAAGCGTCTGCTAGGCCGCGCGAATGAACTGCCCCATTCGGATTTTGAAACTCGAGATAGAAAGTCACGAGGGGCTGATCGTGAAATTCTCCGACGGAATCGTTAGAAAGTATGCGGTTGAAGAGTTTCTGGACTTGCGATCTCAGTGCGGACCAGTCAAAAAGTCTCCTCATAGGCCTCATGAGGATTCAATCCGAGCTTCTATTCGAGCGTGAACTCCCCCAGATCCCGCCTGAAGTTCGATCTCTTCGGCCGTCTCGCGCCATCGAGGCTGCGGATGATGCCGCCGCAGTAGGTCAAGCCTTTGTGAAGACCAACAAGAACAATCTCATTGGCTCCCATGCGCGTGCCGACGCTGTTTGGACCTCGAATCAGGGTCGAGTCGACCTCCTTGGGGATGGACCGCAATTCTGCCCATTTCTCCAATGTGGCGGCAATCCGCGGGTCTTATTGCTTTAGGCGAAAGCGATGTGCCTAGCAGACATTCGCCTGCCGGATCCACCGAAATAGGCACAAAATCATTATCCGTAAGCATATTAATGATTTAAAGTCTTTGCGCTAAAGCAAACTAAGAATGAAAATGAACAACTCTTCATCTTTCCTTTAACTTAGGTGCGCATCCATTGATCTAAGGGCGAACATCTATCGCCTGCAGAAGTAAGCCCGGGCGTTCAAAACCTGAGCTCACGACGAGGTTGCCAATTTACGCGAACGCACGGCAACCCCGCGAACCCATAGCCCATGGAGAACGAATCATGAGAATTCCCCGCATTGCAGCCATGATCGCCCTGAGCTTCGGCTTGTACGCCGCAGCACAGACAACCTACAACGTCGCTGTCCCTCAGCCGTGCGGTGTCTACTCAGCCGCGTATTCTTGTCCTCTCACCGCAGTTACGCCCTCAGGCAACGACCTGCTGCGCTACGCCCCTCACTCCGGCTACCCATTCGGCTACGTGTATTTCGCGCCGGGAACCGGTGATCTAGGCGATCTTGGATGGGCGACCATCGACAACGTGATCACCACGCACATCGGCCACACGGACAACGGCAAGAGGCCCAACCAGCCCTACTATATCGGGCAGGACGCTTATACCGAAACCACGACGTTCCACGAGCAGGCAGGGAATCCGGTTACGTTCACTGGCTCAACGTCGCTCAACTACACCACTACGACGCAGTGCTGCTCCAGCGGACGCGGCGCAAGCGCGCACACGGTATGGACCGTCACCGCTGGCACAGTCAGCGTAACGCAGTAGGCACACCAAAGCGCAGCGGGGCGGCTGGCTGTTCGAGTTCACTCACCCTCCATTCCGCTTGCGTTCTCCATTGCTCAGACAGCAGCAAACAGGCCCTGCAACGGTTCCACAACCTATAGATAACTATCGAAATCTCCATGTAGTCATTGTGGGCAGTCGGATGGCAAAAGCTTTCTGAAAGGGTCGTACTCTACCTGACCCGAGTTTTGCTTTATGACTGCCCGCGTTTTTAACCCCGTCCCGACACAACACAATCCGCCAGAACAAATCAGCTCGACTTTTTGCTTCGTAAGCATAACTGGAGATCCGCAACTTGTCCGCGCGGAAGTTCTCGCGTTGTTATGGGAGTCCTTCTCCGAACCGCACTCGAGTTCGGGCTCTCTCTGCGCGGTATTCACTCAACTTGCTTTAATATTGCCGTGTACTCCAATCAGATGGAGGTCACGATGGGCCGTGAAGCCGAATGCACATGCGATTGGAATGCAACCAGCGCCAAGGTCAAAGCGCTCATCGAGCCTCCTGAACTCATCCTGCGCGGCGGCCTTAAACACCGCATCCCTTTCGTCGAGATGAAGCAGGTGCGCGCCGACAACGAGTTGCTTCGCTTTGATTTCCGCGAAGAGAAGGTTTCACTCCGGCTAGGCAACGCCCTCGCGGTGAAGTGGGTCCAGTACCTCACCACGCCGCCGCCCTCGCTCGCTAAGAAACTCGGCATCACCACCGACACAGTAGTTCGCATGGTCGGCAAGCCCGATGACAACGCTCTTCTTGAAGCCCTGGCCGCCGCTCAATCCTCAACCGGCACCAGCCCCGGCACTCTCATTCTCGCGAGAGTCGACACGCCCGCGGACATGACCCGCGCTCTCAAATCCACAGCCGAACAACTCGATCGCGGCGTCCCCATCTGGTTCATCTACCCCAAAGGCAAGGGGCACCCGCTATCGGAAAACGAAATCCGCGAGATCGCCCTTCCCACCGGAATCGTTGACACCAAAGTAGCCGCCGTCTCCCCAAAACTCACCGCCCTCCGCTTCGTCAAACGCCGCACCCACGCATAGCGTCTATTCAGACTACGGAATAAAGCCTCAAAGATTTCCTCGCACAAGGGAACTTTTTGGCGGCAGCGCGTAATCATGGATGTCTATGTTTGAGCGGCTACGGCGCAGGCGGGTGGATGGAGAGTTGAGCGATGCGGAGTTGCATCGAGCAGCGCTCGCCGGCAGTGGCGAAGCAATGGCGGCGCTCTACCGCAGACATGGCGGGCTGGTGTACCGGTTCACTCTGCAAATGAGCAGAAATGACACGGTTGCCGAAGAGATTACGCAAGAGGTGTTCCTTGCGCTGCTCACCCAACTAGACCGCTTCGATTCCGCGCGGGGGGCGCTTTCCACCTGGCTCTGCGGCATTGCTCGAAGGCAGCTGTGGAAGTACCTGGAACGGAACGATGCGGCAACGGCGTTCGATGAAGACATCGCCGTGGAGTTGCCAAGCCCAGACGACGGGCCAGCGGAGGTATTGCTGCGGCGCGAGGCGGTCGAGGCGGTGCGGGCCGGAATGGATGAATTGCCGCCCGCTCTACGCGAAGTGGTAATTCTGTGCGCGCTTGAGGAGATGAGCTACGAAGAGGCCGCGCAGGTGCTGGCCGTGCCGGTGGGCACTGTGCGCTCCAGGCTTCATCGAGCCAAAGCTCGGCTGGCTGCCCTGCTGCGTGGAGAGATGGCGAACACGGAAAGGAAACGTCGATGACGACCGATAGGGAGCTGGACGAAATCCTGGCGGAGATTGGGCGCGGGCATCGGGCGATTGGTGCGCCTGACAAGTTGGAGCCCCTGTTGCGCGCTGTGGCAGGCAGCAGGACGCACGCCTCAGCCACACCAAAGTTGAGATTCGCATGGAGTTGGGCCGTGGTGATGATCCTGCTGGCCGCAGTTGCAACTGCCGCGGTCATTTGGCAGACGCGGAGAAATCATCAGCCGCAGAGTCAACAGGTGCGGTCTGTGCCAGCGCCACAACTCAGGCCTGAGCCAATGCATCCTTCGCCGCGAGTCAGGGTGCGGCAAAGTATTCGAACAAAATCAGCGCGGCGCAGGGCGGGGACAGAACGTGCCAGCCTTCGTGATTCCAAACCGCCACTGGCTACATGGAATTCACTGGATGAGTTTGTGGCCTTGCCGGTGAGTGAAGGGCTTCCGCCCGCTGCGGAGTTGAGTGTCGTGCGGGTCAAGCTGAGGGGAAGTGATCTTCAGCAGTATGGTTTGCAAGCGCCGCCCGATGCCGTCGCGCAAGCCATGTTGGCAGAGTTTGTGGTTGGCGAAGATGGGCTTCCGCGCGCCATCCGCATCGTTCGGTAATCCCGATTCGGTAAATCCGGCTCGGTAATTCTTCAAAATCAACAGAGGAGTTGTGATGAAAACTATTCGTGTGTTTAGTGTGGCCGTGACCTTGCTCTCGGCTGCGATGGGTCCGGCCCTGTTTGGGCAGATGGAAAAACAGATTGTGCCGGGACCACCAGACCCCGGCCAGCAGCAGAAACATATCGCCGAGATGGCGATGATACAACCGGACAATGAACCGGGCGAAGGCCAGGAGGCACAGCAAAAGGTCATGCTGGAAGTGGTTGCTGCCGACGCGCAGGTGGTGAAGGGCAAACCGTATACCGCAGACACGTCCACAGAAACAGTGCAGACTCTGGCGGACGGCAATCGCATTGCCCATCGAACCGTGAGCAAGTTTTACCGCGACAGCGACGGCAGGACAAGGCGCGAGCAAACCTTCGGAAACGTGGACCCTCAACATCCAACCCCGCACGAGGTGAAGGTGTTCGTCGATGACCCCCTGAACGGAACAGCCTATGTGCTGGACCCCGGATCGAAGACGGGGGATAAGGTGCAGCGAACGCGCAAGTTTCTCGACGAGCGAATTGGCGAGGATGAAGGTACGCGGGTCATGTTTAAAACTCTCAGCGATCCTGAGGCCGATGAGCAGAGTGCGCCGGGGCGCATGATGATCAAGTTCCGTGACGAGCACGCCGGCAATCTAGCCACCATCGTGACAGACGAAAAGCGCGATGTTGCGAGGGAAGATCTGGGCACCCGGAACATCGAGGGAGTGGACTGTACCGGCACGCGGCAAACCATCACCATCCCGGCCAGCGCGATTGGGAATGAGAAGCCCATCTCGATAGTGACAGAAACGTGGTTCGCGCCCGCCATCGCCGCGGTCGTGCAATCGACCACCGACGATCCTCGCTACGGGAAAACCACCTATCAGCTCACCAACGTGCAATTGAGTGAGCCGGCGCGCTCGCTGTTTGAACCGCCCGCGAATTTCAAGGTAAACGTGCGGAAATAGATTCTCGTTCCAATATCCAGAGATCAGAGGGAAGGTTGATCAACCCTTCCCTCTGTTGACTTCCGGCACCCTGATGATTCCCCTCCCCGCGTGCTTAATTCTCTGCACGCCTCGTTCACTTCTTCACTCGTTTACTATTCAGTCTTCACTCTTCACTCTTCACTTTTCACTCGTCTACTGTTCACTGTCGTATCATCGAAGTGCATGAAAACTGGCATCATTGGCCTGCCGCAGGTTGGAAAAACGTCGCTCTTCAAGATCCTCACCAAGGCCAAGCTCGAAGATCGTGGCTATTCCAATCCTCGCGATTCCCACATCGGCGTAGCCCGCGTCCCCGACGGCCGGCTCGACAAGCTCTCTGCCCTCTACTCGCCCAAGAAGACCACCTTCGCCACCGTGGAATATGTTGACGTGGCCGCCATCGGCCAGGAAGCCCTCAAGGAAACAGCCTTCCTCACCAGCCTTCGTAATGTCGACGCGCTCATCCACGTCCTTCGTGCCTTTGAGGACGACTCCATCCCGCACGTCGGACCCATGGACCCGCTGCGCGACATCAAGAACGTCGAGTTCGACCTGATGGTGAGCGACCTCACCCAGATCGAGAAGCGTCTTGAGCGGGTGGAAAAGGACCTCAAGAAGGGCCGAACCACCGACCTTGAACGCGAGCAGGCCCTCCTGATTCGCTCCAAGGAAGCCCTCGAAAAAGAGCAGCCCCTTCGCGAGCTGGAGATGACGGCCGACGAGAAAAAGCTCATCAAGGGCTTCATGTTTTTGTCGCAAAAGCCCATCCTGTATGCCCTTAACATCAGCGAAAGCTCCACGCTCGGTGACGATCTTGACGCCGCCGTCAGCAAGTTCAATCTCACTGAAGTTGCTGGCCGCCCCAACGCCGGCGCCACCGCTATGTGCGGCAAAGTGGAAGCCGAGCTGGCCGAGATGGACGACGAGGAGGCCGCCGACTTTCTCTCCAGCTACGGCCTGCACGAGAGCGGCCTGGTGCGCCTGATCCGCAAAAGTTACGAGTTGCTTGGCCTGATCAGCTTCTTCACCGCCGGCGAGGACGAGTGCCGCGCCTGGACGGTTCCTGTCGGCTCAAAAGCTCCGCAGGCTGCCGGAGCTATCCACTCCGATTTGGAGCATCACTTCATCCGCGCCGAGACCATCCGCTGGGACGCGCTGCTCGACGCCGGCTCTGAAGCCGCTGCCCGCAGCCGCGGCACCCTGCGCCTCGAAGGCAAGGAATACATTGTCCATGATGGCGACGTGATGCACATTCGCCACAGCGGCTGATGCTCAAACTCTCCATTCTGCTGGGCCTGCTGGCTGCGCTCGCTGACATTGCCGGCGGCCTCGTGCTGGTGAAAGCCAAGGGCATTGAGCGGTATCTGCGCTACTTTGTCGCCCTGGGCGCCGGGTTTTTGATGGCGGTTGCGGTGCTCGAGATGATCCCGGAGAGCCTCGAGCGCAGCCCCCGCCTTGGCCCCATTCTCATCATGGCGGGATACTGCGTTGTGCATCTTCTGGAGCACACCATCAACTCCCACTTTCACTACGGCGAGGAGACTCACCACCACGAATTCGTCTCCATGCACACGGGGTGGGCGGTCCTGGGCGGGCTGAGCGTTCATGCGCTTTTCGATGGGGTGGCCATTGGGTCGGGGTTTGCCGTTTCCAAGGCTCTGGGTTGGCTGATTTTTCTGGCCATCTTCCTGCACAAGGCGCCGGAGGGTTTCACCATGGCTTCCGTGATGCTGGCCAGCGGGCGGAGCCGAAAGGCGGCGTTCAATTCCGCGGTTGGTTTGGCGGTTGCGACCTTGCTGGGGGTTCTGGTGATCGCCGTAGTGCCTTCCTGGCTGCCCTACGGGCTGCCGATTTCGGCTGGAGTTGCGCTCTACGTTGGTGCCAGCGACCTGGTTCCCGAGGTCAATCGCGAGCCCGGAATCCGAATGGCGCTGGTGTTTTTTCTTGGCGTGGCGGGGTTCCTGCTGCTGCGAATGTTGCTTCCGGCGTTGTAGAAAAGCCTTTAAATACGCTTTCACACGCAAAATAAAAACGATCATCTCCTTTGCACTCATACGATTACACACCGAAAAGGGGGGAATTTTGGCCCACCGTGATTTGGATCACAAGTGAACAGTGCACAGTGCTCAGCGAACAGATTCCGGGTGCGACACGAGAGTGAATGAGTGAATGAGT
>JANXQR010000545.1 GCA_025353435.1 Acidobacteriota bacterium
TGATTGCCCTTCCGGCCCGGGCGAAGGAAACGTACCGGCTATCACACCTGTTTACCTTTTCTCTCTTTCTTCGCTTTTTTCGTATCACTCAACTGTCCCATCCTGCTACAATCCGTTCGAAATGCAGTCTTGGTTTTTCGCGTGCACCCCCTCAATCGGTAAGCACCTTGTGACTGCGCAGAAGGAGAAACACCCGCATGGCCATTGCCGATGAACGCACTAAAGCCGTAGAACTCGCCCTCGCCCAAATTGAAAAACAGTTTGGCAAAGGCTCGATTGTCCGCCTCGGATCGCGCGAGGCGCTGATGCCCATCGCCGTCATCTCCACGGGGAGCATCAGCTTCGACGCGGCTCTTGGCGTAGGCGGCATTCCCCGCGGCCGTGTCACTGAAATTTTTGGCCCTGAATCATCCGGCAAGACCACCATCACTCTCCAGGTGATTGCCGAGGCGCAGCGCCTTGGCGGTCTGGCGGCTTTTGTGGATGCCGAGCACGCCCTGGACCCCGGCTATGCCAAGAAGCTGGGCGTGGATGTGGACAACCTGCTCGTCTCGCAGCCGGATTCAGGTGAGCAGGCTCTCGAGATCACCGAGGCCCTTGTACGCTCTGGCGCCATCGACGTGCTGGTGCTGGACTCGGTGGCGGCGCTGGTGCCCAAGGCTGAACTCGACGGCGAAATGGGCGACTCGCACATGGGCTTGCAGGCCCGGCTCATGTCGCAGGCCCTCCGCAAGCTGACCGGAACCATCTCCAAGTCGCGCACCGCCCTCATCTTCATCAACCAGATTCGCGAGAAGATCGGCGTGATGTTCGGTAACCCGGAAACCACCACCGGAGGTCGCGCTCTCAAGTTCTATTCCTCGGTCCGCATCGACATCCGCCGCATCGCCGCCATCAAGGAAGGCGATGTCGTCACCGGCAACCGCACCAAAGTAAAAATCGTCAAAAACAAGGTCGCCGCGCCCTTCCGCGAAGCCGAATTCGACATTCTCTATGGCGAAGGCATCAGCCGCGAAGGCGACGTCCTCGACATGGCAGTTGCCAACAACATCGTGGAGAAGTCCGGCGCCTGGTACAGTTACTCCGGCGAGCGTATCGGCCAGGGACGCGAGAATACCCGTACCTTCCTCAAGGACAACAAAGACATCTTCGCCAAGATGGATTCCGAGCTGCGCAGGAAGCTCAACATCGGCGCTGCTTCGGTCAAAGCCGAGGTCCCCGAAGTTCCCATCAGCGGCCCCACAGAAGCCAAGGAAGCAATTCGCGCACGCAAGGGATAGGAACTTTCGTTCAAATTTGTGCGTAAGTCCTTCAGACGGACAGAGACTGCCCGACTGGATGCGCTTCTGCGCTGATTGTTCCCAATCTTTGCAGCGCAGACGTCATAATCGGATTACCCATGAAGATGAACGGGCGAGCGGTAAAGCAGCTCCAACTGCGGCTGATGATTCGAAGCCTTGCGGTACTTTGCAGCTGCGTGCTATTTACCCTGTCGTGTCTCGCGCAAGCATCCCCCGTCGCCACTCCGGCTCCTGCACAAGCCACCGCTCCCGCTCTTTCCGGCCTCCATGCGGTCTTTCAGCTGGACGGACCCTGGCGCTTCTCAATTGGAGACGATCCGGGCTGGGCCGATCCTGCCTTCGACGACTCGATATGGCTTTCCGTGAACGCAAGCCAGCCCCTTGTCGACCAAGGCATTTCAGCCTATTCCGGCTATGCATGGTATCGGTTGCGCCTAACCCCACAGCAGCTCGACGACTTTGGCCGGCTCACTGCTGGAGCCGCGCCAGTTCTCCTCGTCAAAGGCAACTCCATAGGCCAGCTTGCGGTCTACATCAACGGTATCGAGGCCGGACACACCCAGGGAATGACCGATCACCCTTCCATGTATCAGTCGTTACCCGTCACCGTGGCTCTCACTCGAACGGACGCGACTGCCCCAATCGTCATCGCCATCCGTACCTGGGCGGGAAGTGACGTAACCGTTCGCCGTGGACTTCTCGATCGAGTCGAGCTTGGGCCCCCCACCGACATTGCTTCTCGGGTCCAAACCGTCTCCGTGCAACGTTGGAACGAAAGCGCAGCATCTGCCCTGCTTCTCGCGTTTCTCTTCTTCTGCGTCGCCGGGCTTGGCGTGGCCCTCTATATCGGCCAGCGAAACCACTCGGAATATGTGTGGCTGGCGATCCTCTGCCTGAGCGTTGCAGCCGAAGGCGCAGCGGACGCTGCCTTTGGGCTGGCTCTCATGCCACTTCCGGTCTATCAGATCGTTAGCATTTTCGCCGGCCATATCTTCATGGCCGTAACCATCGAGTTTGTCCTTCGCTTCTCCGCCGGCAAGCCGCACAGGTTCGTGCGGATCACCCAGATCTGCATTCTCCTCGTGCCGTTTGTCCACTTCATTCAAATCCCACAGGTCTACCAGGCGCTTTCTGTCACAGCTGAAATCGTCTTCTGCTCCCTCGTCTGTGTCCTGCTCTTTCGCGCCTGGCGAGGAGGCCAGGGCGATGCCGGCGTCATGCTGATTCCTTTCTTCCTAGCCGCCACGGCTAACTCCATCGACACAGTCCTCGGATACGCTCTGGCCCAGCATTGGCTCCCGGAACGAATCGCATCTCCCCGCTTTCATCTCGGTCCCGTCTACTTCGGCACAGGAACCATCGCCTATAGCGTCTTCCTCGCCAGCCTCCTTGCCGTCATCCTTTACCGCTTTATTCGCGTCAGCCAGTTGGAGCAGCGCTCCAACGCCGAAATTGCCGCGGCGCGCAGCGTACAGGCCCTCCTCATACCCACGCAACTCCCCTCAACCCGTAACTTCGTACTTGAGAGCGCCTACCTCCCCATCAACGGCGTCGGCGGCGACTTCTTCCAGGTCCTCCCCCTCAAAGACGATTCCCTGCTCTTGGTCGTCGGCGACGTCAGCGGAAAAGGTCTCCAGGCTGCTATGAATTCCAGCACCCTCGTCGGCGCCCTGCGCAACGAGCTCTCCCACGACCCCGCCACCGTCCTCGAACACCTCAACCACGTCCTCATCGGCGCTGTATCTTCTCCCGGCGCTCTGCCTGAACTCGACTCCGCCCCCTGCTTCGCCACCTGTCTCTGCGCGCGCATCTACCCCGACGGCACCCTCATCATCGCCAACGCCGGCCACCTCGGCCCCTATCGCGACGGCCGCGAGTTGGACCTGCTCCCCGGCCTCCCCTTAGGCGTCATCGCCGACTCTCAATACGAAGAAACCACATACCAGCTGAATCACGGCGACCGCCTCGTCTTCCTCTCCGATGGCGTCGTCGAAGCTGCCAACTCGGAAGGCGAGTTGTTCGGATTCGAACGCACCCAGCAGGTCAGCAATGAATCCGCACGTTACATCGCCCAGACCGCCCAGCGATTCGGCCAGACCGACGACATCACTGTCGTCTCCATCTATATCGCCGCCCGCACCGCCCGCCGCGACAAAAACGAGCTCTCCCAATTGCGATGACCACCAATTCATCGCACGCCGCCTCTCAGCGCATGCCGTACAATCCCCTTTGAGCCCCGCATGCCCGTAAGAGCCCTCTATCCCGGCACTTTCGATCCGCCCACCAACGGGCACGTCGACCTCATCCAGCGCGGCTCAAAACTCTTCGACCACCTCACCGTCGCCGTCCTCAACAACCCCGGCAAAAACCCCCTCTTCTCCGTCGCCGAGCGCGTCGTCATGCTCACCGAATGCACCCGCACCCTGGGCAATGTCTCCGTCGCCACCTTCGACGGCCTCATGGTCGAGTTCGCCCGCCAGCAAGGCGCCTCCGCCGTCCTGCGCGGCATTCGCGCCATCTCCGACTACGAATACGAATTCCAGATGGCCCTCATGAATCGCCGCCTCGCCCCCGAGATCGAAACCGTCTTTCTGCAGCCCGCCGGCCGCTACTCCTTCGTCAGCTCCCGCATGATCAAGGAAGTCTTCAGCTTCGGCGGCGACGTCACGGGCCTCCTTCCGCCCAACGTCCTCAAGCGCCTTCGCGGCCGCATGGGCAAGACCGAAAGCAAGACCTGACTCAATTCCTCAATCGAATCCAATTCCAAGCCCCGCCCCCAACCCTCCAACCCCCCACACCTCGCGACTTTATACTCAACAAAGCATGAGCCAATTTCTTCCCGTCGATGAACAGCTAGACCTGCTCCAAAAAGGCGCAGCGGAAATCATCCGCGTCAGCGACCTCCGCGAGCGCCTTGAAGACAGCCGCAAAACCGGCCGCCCCCTCCGCGTCAAAGCCGGCTTCGACCCCACCGCGCCCGACCTCCACCTCGGCCACACCGTGCTCATGCGCAAGCTCCGCCACTTCCAGCAGCTCGGCCACCAGGTCATCTTCCTAATCGGCGACTTCACATCCCTCATCGGCGACCCCACCGGCCGCAACGTCACCCGCAAGCCCCTCACGCGCGAACAAATTGACGCCAACGCCGAAACCTACAAGCAGCAGGTTTTCAAAATCCTCGACGAACAACTCACCGAAGTCCGCTACAACTCCGAGTGGCTCGGCAAGCTCGGCTACGAGGCCACCATCCGCCTCGCCTCGCATTTCACCGTCTCGCAGATGATCGAGCGCGATGAATTTCATAAGCGCTTTAGTGAGGAACAGCCCATCGGTCTCCATGAGTTCCTCTATCCCCTCATGCAGGGCTACGACTCCGTCGCCCTGGAGTGCGACGTAGAGCTCGGCGGCACCGACCAGCGCTTCAATCTCGGCGCCGGGCGCGACCTCCAGCGCCAGTACGGCCAGAAGCCCCAGATCATCCTCATGACCCCCATCCTCGAAGGCCTCGACGGCGTACAGAAAATGTCGAAATCCCTCAACAACGCCATCGGCATCCAGGAGCCGCCCCAGGAAATGTACGGCAAGCTCATGTCGATTTGCGACGAGCTCATGTGGAAATACTGGGTCTTCCTCACCGACCTGAAGCAGTCCGAAGTGGACGACCTGCGCGCCCAGGTCAACGCTGGCTCGCTCCATCCCATGGAAGCCAAAAAGCGTCTCGCGCGCACCATCACCGCCGACTTTCACGGCAACGCGGCCGCTGCGCACGCCGACGAAAACTGGGCGCGCATGTTTCAGCAGAAGTCCGAGAGTGAAGACCTTGAAGAGGTCGACATCGCCTACGCCGACCTGGTCGCCCCATCCTCAGGCGACCCTGGCTTATTGCAGATCCGCCTGCCCAAGCTGCTCATCCAGCTCGGCCTCGCCGCCAGCGGCGCTGAAGCCAGCCGCAAAATCGCCGAGAAAGCCGTCAAGCTCGATGGCGAAGTCGTCACCAACTCCCTCATCACCCTCGCCGCTCTCCCCACCCGCATAGTGGTCCGTCTCGGCAAGCGCGCCAAGGCCGCCATCATCGGCAGCGTCGGCGAAGGCGTGTAGCCTCAGGGCGGATCGCATCTATACTCTGGCCAATGAAACTGGGAAGCCGCCGTGCACTTCTCGCTGCCCTGATCAGTGCACAGTTCGTGTGGGCGCAAAATGTCGGGCTCAAGGTCAGGACGACGATCTGTTTCCGCCCATGAGCAGTTTCCCGCCGCCGTAGCCGGGGTCTTTCTGATCACTGATCACTGACCACTGCTTCTTACGCCGGATACCCGCCCGTAATATATCCCTGCAGCGCCTCAATCGCATGCTGCTGCCCGGAGATCACCCAGTTCACCATGTCGCCCATTGACACCATGCCCACCACCCGGTCCCGTTCCAGCACCGGTAAATGGCGGAAATGCCGCTTCGTCATCAGCGTCATGCACTCGTCCACAGTATGCTCGGGGCTCACAAACATCACCGGGCTGGTCATGATCTGCGCCACCTTGGTCTCCCGCGACATGTGGCCCAGCAGAACACATTTCCGGGCGTAATCGCGCTCTGAAAACATGCCCACCAGTTTGCCATGCGAGCACACCATCAGCGCGCCAATATCGTACTCGGCCAGCATCTCAAGGCCCTCGTAAACTGATTGATCCGGGTCGAGGGAAAGAACCTTGTTGAACACCTTGTTCCGCATCACCACTTCTACTGTGTCGTTAGTATGCATAGGACCTCCCGGGGGATTGGAGTTCCGCCTGGGGTAAGTGCCGGCAGCGAGCGCGGCTGCCCCTCGGCCTTGGCGGTATGGAAATGCAGTGTAGCGCGCTTTTTACACAATTGTCGCTACTTATCAGGAAAATCTGAAGGCGCACGAGCACAAAGGTCAAGCAAGGCCGTAATTCCACCCATTCCGTGGGCGCCCCATTAGTGGGGAAGGTCAGTCGTTTTTCTGGAAGGAGCAGGGGCCTTCAGGTGTCAAGTTCCAGGACATGGTTTACGTTTTGTCTCTGGACATCCTTTACAGTTGTGGATTTGCCAGCCATGTTTCGACGGCCGTC
>JANXQR010000546.1 GCA_025353435.1 Acidobacteriota bacterium
TAACCGCATTTATCGTGGGGGCGGATTGGGGACAGGTGGCTCGCGATACCCTCGTCCCCTCCATGCCGCACAGCAGCGCCGAATGGTCCATGCTGGTCGCGATCCTGGGCACAACCATCAGTCCCTATCTTTTTTTCTGGCAAACAAGCGAAGAGGTTGAAGAAGAGAAAGAGGCCGGTAAAACCACGCTCGCCAAACGTAGGGGAGCAACACCGCAGGAGCTTCGACTGCGGCGATTGGACGTTGGCATCGGCACTTTCTTCTCCAACGTGGTCATGTTTTTCATCATTCTCACCACCGCGATTACCCTTCACAAGCACGGCCTCACGCACATCGAAACATCCCGCCAGGCGGCCGAAGCACTGCGCCCCATGGCCGGAAAGTTTGCTGCCACCCTGTTCACTATCGGGATCGTCGGAGTCGGATTTCTTGCCATCCCCACGCTCGCAGGATCGGCCGCGTACGGATTTGCAGAAACACTCGGTTGGCGTCAGGGCCTGAACAAAGAGCTGAAGAAGGCCAAGGCATTTTATGCCGTCATTCTGCTTTCCACGGCCATCGGCGTCGGGCTCAACTTTGCCGGCATCAATCCTGTTAAAGCGCTCTATTGGACGGCCGTTATCAACGGCCTTCTGGCCCCATTCCTTCTCGTAGCAATCCTGGTGGTCGCCGCAGATAAAAAGATAATGCGAGGCCAACCGAGTTCGCGACTCGGGTGGTCAATAGTAGCCATCACCACGTTGGCCATGTTCGCCGCAGGCGTGGCCATGTTCGTTGTATAGGCGCAAGAGCGCGTCGTTGTTTTTCTGACGCCAACCCACCACAACCCCGGGGTGCCCCACCCTCAGCGTGTCTTTGTTTTTGCGCTTAGGGTGGGATACCACTACTCTCCCCGATCCAGCCTTGGCACTCCCCACCTTGTCCCGCCCCGTACGACATTGGAGTCATTGAGGACCACACTTGCAAATGGCAAGATACCGCTCATGAGAATGAACATCATTACCCAGATGTCTCCTGCCGCCTCGGGGGAAGGGAAAACCACCCCGCTCTCCCTCACCATCCGGCCATCCCGCGGAGTCGAGGGCGACTACCAGTTCGCCACCGACAGCGCCGCCCTCATGCGCCTGCTGCACAAAAAGACCGATCTCTCCTACGACACTCTCAAGCGCTTCGAGGGCGAAATGTATTCCTATCCCAGCGCTCGCCTGATGGGCGTAGAACTCAGCGAGAAAGCGCTCACCGAAATCGGCTACTTCATCGATTGATCGTTTTTGATTGATTAGGCTATAGAACCAATCCCCATAGAGCACCAAATAGAGAACGCCAAATAGACCACGCCAAAATAGAGCACGCAAAAATATGACTACGGTTGTTCTTTCTCCTGTTCTTGCTTTCTGACGCGAACCCACCACAAACCAGGGTGCCCCACCCTCAGCGCGTTTCTGTCTTTGCGCTTAGGGTGGGATACCGCAAATCCAAACCACCCAAAGAACTGTGTTCCCGAGCGGAGTTTGCGCGGCTTCAAGCGCAAACGCAGTCGAAGGACCTGCGGTTGTTCTTGCTTTTCTCTTCCTCCCCAAAAATTTGTCATCCAGAGCGGAGCGTTTTTCAGCGGAGCAAGGACCTGCTTTTCGGGCTACTTCCGAGTTGCCCACAACTCGACCGCGATCAAACGAACGCAATTCTCAAGGCGAGAACGTTTTAGCGAACCGATCCGACTGACATCCGGTTAGTCGATAAACAGCCAGGTTGATCCATTTCTGCCTGCTGCTTTACACGCGCAGAAGAAGTAACCCGGACCTAGTGATTGTCAGGGTTCATGATCATGACACGTCCTTTGATTGAGACTTTGACTGGCTTCGGCTTACCATCTTGGGCATACGGCTCGAATAACCATCCTTGAGCTGACGACCGAACCTTATCGGCAACATCGCGGGGGATGCCCCCTGAGACGTTGACTGTCGCGACTCCGCCATCCTCAGCAATCGTAAAGCTGAGAAGAAGCTCCGCGGGACCGGTCTTAGCTTCCCGGGAGATGTATAGGTTAATGAGGTCACAGCGAATGCATCGAACGCCTTGCTTCAACGCAGGTTCGATGCTGGTTGAACCCAGCATCGAAGGCCGTGAGTTGCGAAGCGGGGGAAACCTCTCATTAATCCATTCCGCCAGGTCATCTTGGGTATCAAGTTTTTCAACCGGCTTCATAACCGCGCATTCGACGCTTCTGTTCGTGAGGACGCAGAGTGTATTTCCTGATTGGGCCCACTGAGAAGACAGAATGTGGCTGGGAAATATCGCTAGAGCCCCTGGCCCGGTAGCACTCGATTGGTTGGCGCTGTCATGCAGGATCCTGGAGAATGGAACGAATGAACTTCGCCCGGCAAAGCATCCCTGCGAAGTACATCCGCCGCACCCGGTCCAGTGACAAGCTTCGTAGATAACAGGCAAGTGCTCCCAGTTGATTCCATCCTTGGAGCGAACCGCCATTGGAATTCGTCCCCCTCCACCGGGCTTGTCCTTGCCTACAACTTCCCCTCCCATGGACCAGTAGGCTTGATCGAAGGAGAAGACTTCATTGCCGCCGGCGCCGTTCGGCAGATAGTTGGCATTCCAGGTTGCCCCACCGTCACCAGTCCACAGGAACTCACCGTCGCTGTATTGCCCTTCGCTTACGCGGATAATCATATGAAGTTGATCGATGGCAGCCATCGAGATTGTATTCGGGAATTTTTCCTGCCATCCTGGGTCATTTAAAACGGACAAGGCGTTCCAACTCTTGCCGCCATCCGCCGTTGAAAGAAGCGCCTCACGAGTTCGAACGACTCCATGCAAGGTATCGCCAAATGCCGCCTGCCACACTGCTGCGGGCGCCTCAATGACCTTGCTCCACGTCTCGCCCCCGTCTTCGGTGAGCAGAATGCGCTTTCCTGTTCCGGCAGCATATCCAAACTTGTCCGTTGTGAATCCCAAGACCAAGAGCAGGCCATCGCGAAGGTCCGAATGCTTCAGCTTCCAGGTTTCCCCACGATCCACCGATGCGGCGATTTTTCCTCCGCTTCCAGCGGCCCACATGGCGTCCTGATGGTTAAGCAAAGCCTGTGGAGAAAAACCGGGAGACATCGCTCTCCAGGCACTGTCCTGTGCAGAACTGGTAGCCGTTGCAACCCAGAGGAGAGTGAAGAGCGCCCAGAAGCAAGAGAAGACGCAATTCTCGGGACTGTAGAAAAGATGCTTTGGCCTATGCATAGTTTTGCCGCAATTATACAAACAAGTCGAAGTTGCAACTTCGGTGACACCGGCATTATTTCAAGCGTGCGCGAATACCTAAGATCCGGGGATTACTCCCTAAAGTCAGGTTTCTCGAACGGTATCTGAGCATGGGTGAGGTTCTGGATGTGTCACCGCCCACGCGGAAATTACTTATCGATAAACATCTCCAGACGAGTTCTTAAGTTCCACGACAATTACCGCAGCCCGCACAACCCCTACCTCACCCCCATCGCCACCGTCTCCCCGCTAACCCCCGGCTCCTGCCGCCCAGCAACCATATCCACTGCCAACTGCTTTTGCCTCGGAGTCATGATGCTCGAAAGCTCCTTCAACCCCAGCCCACCAAGCGGCTCCCCATCCACCACCGCTCGGCTATACCAGAAATAAGCAGTCACATAATCCAGCGGCACGCCCTTCCCCGCAGAGTAAAGTTTGGCCAGATTCAACTCCCCGCGGGCCACGCGCCTCGCAGCCGCAACGCGGTACCACCTCGCCGCCTGCTGGTAATCCTTCTCCACTCCCGCGCCGTCTTCATACAACACACCCAGGTCGTTGGCCGCACCCGGCAGTCCCTGGTCCGCAGCCAGCTTGTACCAGTGCAATGCTTCTGAGTAATCCTGTTTCATCCCCAGCCCATGGTGGAAGAGCGCTCCAAGATTGTTTTGGGAAGCGGCATCCCCTTGCTCGGCAGCCTTTCTGAACCACTTCGCGGCCTCCGCGTAATCCCGCGGCATGCCCCGACCGGCATAAAAACAATTGCCCAGTTTGCGCTGCCCTTCGGCGTCCCCCCGTTCCGCAGCCAGCCGATACCAACGAACTGCTTCGTCCTGGTCCATCGGCAACCCCCAGCCATTCTCGTAGAACAGCCCGATCCGGGCCTGTGCCTGAGTATTGCCGCTGTCTGCCGCAGCACGATACAAGCGCAGAGCGGCAGCGTAATCCTGCTCAACACCCACACCCTTTTCGTAGAGATAGCCAAGGTTCGACTCGGCCGGCGCAAAGCCGGCTTTTGCCGCAAGCCCAAGCCACTTGGCGGCTTCCTCATTGTTCCGTTCCACGCCACGGCCAAAGGCGAACGCCGCCCCCAGGTTGTTCTCAGCTAGCGGGTCCCCAGCCTCGGCGGACCGTCTCAGCTCGGCAATATTTTCGGCCGCCCTACGCCTGGCATCTCCCAGAGCAGCGGGCGACAGTGACAGTTGATCCGCAGACCCGGCACTCCCAGCAAAGCCGGCAGCCACGACCGTGTTGGCAATCCCGATCGACTGCGCTCGCAAATCACTTCTTTGCGCCAGAAACAACAGAACAACGGCTATCGATAGAAACACGCTTCTCATAGATATCCTCACCCGCAACAGGGCACGAGACGGAGAGCACCGGCTCAGCAATCTATTTTTACCTGATTGTAACAATTCGCGTATCTGAATTTAACAATCCGCCGAACTACCCCTGCCAATGCGGAGAACTTGGAGGTCGTCGGAGCATTTGGGGGTGCCCCGTCCTAACTTGTTAGGGCGGGAGACCATCTCATCCAAAACTCCGAGCCCCTCCTGAGCTCCCTATAGAAATCTTGTCAAGTGCCCAACCTGTGGAAATCGTTGTAACATGCACATTAAAAAGCGAAAAGATATTTTGGAAAATCCATGATTAATTCGTCGAACCTGCCATACTAGTATTAAGAGTCAAGAAAGGCCCGCCAAACCAGCGGGCCTTTTTCATTTGCACCATCATTCATAACCGAAAGGAGTAGAACATGAACTCGGCGCGCAATCCCGGTCCAACAGGGCTCTCTTACTCCGTCTTCTCCGCGCTTCTTCACTACTTCACTTCTTCACTCGCGTCTGTCCACTGTTCAATCTGCACTGTCACTGCTTTTCGCGAACTCCTCACCCCAATTAGTGATCCAAATCACATTGGGCCAAAATTCCCCCCTTTTCGGTGTGCAATCTCATGATTCCAATCATCTTGACCGTTTTTTATTTGCACATGAAACCGCATTTTTCACCGCAAACTGTGCACTTTTTCACTATCGTCAGTTCGCTGTTCACTGTTTTTCTAGTATTTGGCCACTTTGGGATCAATCTCGTCGCTCCATGCAAGGATGCCGCCAGCCAGGTTGGAGACGTCGGGGTACCCAGCCTGCTTCAGGAACTCGGCAATCCGCTGGCTCCGCGCTCCTGACCGGCACTGCACCACCACCGGGCGGTCGCGGTCGATCTCGGCTAGACGGTTCGGCACATCGTTTTGCGGAATCAGCTTTCCGCCAATCTGCGCAATCTGGTACTCGTAAGGCTCGCGCACATCGATCAATTGCAAGTTATCGCCTGCATCAAGGTGAGCTTTGAGTTCTTTTACTGTCATTTGCGGGATGCCGTTCATTATTTTTTTCTCCTCTGGAGTCTGCGCCACGATGCCGCAGAACTGCTGGTAATCAATGAGAGTTGTCTGGGTAGGATGAGTCCCGCAAACCGGGCAGTCGGGATTCTTGCGCAGCTTCAGCTCGCGGAAGCGCATGTTGAGCGCGTCAATCAGCAGCAGCCTGCCGACAAGCGTTTCGCCCTTGCCGAGAATGAGCTTGATGACCTCGGTGGCCTGCATCACGCCGACAAGGCCGGGCAGGATGCCCAGCACGCCGCCCTCGGCGCAGCTCGGAACCAGGCCCGGCGGTGGCGGCTCGGGATAGAGGCAGCGGTAGCAGGGGCCGTCCTTGGTGGCAAAGACGCTGGCCTGGCCCTCGAAGCGGAAGATGGAACCGTAAACATTGGGCTTTCCCAGCAGCACGCAGGCATCGTTTACCAGGTAGCGCGTTGGGAAGTTGTCGGTCCCGTCGGCAACGATGTCGTAGTCCTTGAGGATGTCGAGCGCGTTGGCGCTGGAGAGCATGGTGTCGTGCTTCACTACCTTGAGAGCGGGGTTGAGCGCGGTGAGCTTTTCCTCGGCGGAGTCGAGCTTCTTGCGGCCAATGTCCTTGGTGGAGTGGATGATCTGGCGCTGCAGATTGCTAGCGTCGACCACGTCGAAGTCCACCAGGCCCAGCGTGCCGATGCCCGCCGCGGCAAGATACAGCGCGAGCGGCGAGCCGA
>JANXQR010000558.1 GCA_025353435.1 Acidobacteriota bacterium
TCGAACGGCTCGGACATCCAGTTGTTCATGCCGAGATCGAGATCGGTGAGCACGAATACCGGGGTCTGGAGGCGCTCAGAGAGATTGAATGCTTCGCAGCCCATCTCGAAGCATTCCTTGACGGAAGCGGGGAGCAGGATGATGTGCTTGGTGTCGCCATGCGAGAGGTAGGCTGTCGAAAGCAGGTCAGCCTGCGAGGTGCGCGTGGGCATGCCGGTTGAGGGGCCGGTGCGCTGCACGTCGAAGATGACGCCGGGAATTTCCGCGAAGTAGCCGAGGCCGGAAAACTCGGCCATTAGGGAGATTCCGGGGCCGGAGGTGGAGGTCATGGAGCGCGCGCCGGCCCAGCCTGCGCCGAGCACCATGCCGATGGCGGCGAGCTCGTCTTCAGCCTGAACGACGGCGAAGGTGGCCTTGCCTTCCGGGGTGACGCGGAACTTTTTGAGCAGGTCCGCAGTGGCCTCGATTAGCGAAGTAGACGGCGTAATGGGATACCAGGCCACGACGGTGACACCCGCGAATACGGCGCCCATGCCGGCTGCGGCGTTGCCGTCAATGATGATTTTGCCGGCGGTCTGGTTCATCTTTTCAATGACGTAGGGATCGTTCTTGGGCAACTTTTCCTGCGCGTAGTTGAAGCCAGCCTGCACGGCGCTGTAGTTAAGGTCGAACACCTTTTGCTTCTTGGCGAACTGCTTCTTGACGCTTTTTTCAACGACAGCCAGGTCGAGCGAGAGCAGGTATGCGACCACGCCGACGTAGACCATGTTCTTGACCAGCTTGCGGAGCTTGGCTTCGGCGCAGACGGAGGCGGTGATCTTGTCGAAAGGAACGGGGTAGCAGACCACGTCGTCGCGGTACTGCTTGAGGTTCATGTTCTCTTCGTAGATGGCCGCGGCGCCGGCGGGGAGACTGAGGAAGTCTTCGCGTGCGGTTTCAGGGTTGAGCGCCACCAGGACTTCCGTTTCGCGCGTGCGGGCGACGTAGCCGTCCTTGCTGGCGCGATTGGTGTACCAGGTGGGTAATCCGGCAATGTTCGACGGGAAGAGGTTTTTGCCGCTGACGGGCACACCCATTCCGAAGATGCTTTTCAGCAGTACGCTATTGGCGGATTGCGAGCCGGACCCGTTCACCGTTGCTACGTTGATGCTGAAGTCGTTTACTACGCGCTGACGCGCGTTTAATGCGCCCTGTTCTTGACCTAGGGCGAGGTCTCCAGTCGCCATTTGGCGGGATTCCTTCCGTTAAAAAACTCTAGAGTTTGGGACACTAACTCCCTTGTGATTATAGACACCGAGAAGGTTGAGTGTCCCAGAAACGAGCCTGGATCGTAACGGGTCGAGTAACACAAGTGTGGGATTGGACCGGGCGGGGGGACGGTCTCCCGGTTCGTGGACAGAGGGCGTTGGTGAGGGGTGTGGTCTCCCCCCATTCGGAGCTTGGACGGGGCACCCTGCTCCGTTACCTCACTTCCTTATTGGGCGGCGAGGGGGCGGAGGGAGTCGCGGTTCCAGCGGCGGATGAGGGTGATGGAGATGAGTATGAGGGCGAGGGTGAGGCCGATCCAGGTGCCGTAGATTCCCCAATGTAGAACAAAACAAAGGAAAAAGCCCACGG
>JANXQR010000598.1 GCA_025353435.1 Acidobacteriota bacterium
TCGGCTATGTCGTCCTCGACGGATTTGACTTGGGCGTCGGCGTGCTCCATCTCTTCCTTTGCCACACGGAGTCTGACCGCCGTACCACCCTTGCCAGCATCGGCCCCGTATGGGATGGCAATGAGGTTTGGCTGCTTGCCGGCGGCGGCACGCTATACTTTGCCTTCCCGCTGCTTTATGCATCGGCCTTCAGCGGCTTCTATCTCCCGCTCATGATTGTGCTCTGGCTCCTCGTACTCCGCGGCATCAGCGTCGAACTCCGCAATCACATCGACGTCGGCGTCTGGCGCGCCCTGCTCGACGGCGTCTTCGGCTTCGCCTCCGCACTGCTCGCCATCTTCTATGGCGCCGCCCTCGCCAATGTCCTGCGCGGCGTACCTCTCCAGGCGGACGGCTACTTCTTCCTCCCCCTCTGGACCAACTGGCAGCCCGGCCCCCACCCAGGCATCCTCGACTGCTACACCGTCATCGGAGGCATTCTCGCCCTTGTCGCCCTCACTCTTCACGGCGCGCTGTGGCTCACCATCAAAACTTCCGGAGAACTGGCTGAGCGCGCCCGCCGTATCGTTTCTCCCCTCTGGTTTGTGCTTTCAACCCTGACCATTGTCAGCCTCGTCGCCACCATCCTCGTCCGCCCTGCAAGCCTCGACAACTATTTTCGCTATCCGCTCACTTTCGTAGTCCCAGTCGGGGTGATCGCTTCCATGTCGGGCGTCTGGCTTTTCAACCGCAAACTCCAGCCCGTTAAAGCTTTTCTCTCCTCTTGTTTTTATCTCTTCTTCATGCTGGCCGGCGCCTGCTGGGGACTTTATCCCACACTCCTACCAGCTTCCACAGGCGCAGATCGCGACATCACCCTCGCCAAAGCCATCTCAGGACCGCATACCCTCGCGGTCGGTCTCGCCTGGTGGCTCTTCGGCATGGCTCTTGCTGTCGGCTACGTTGTCTTCGTCTATACGCGCTTCCGCGGCAAAGTAGAACTGCACAGCGAGGTGCACTGACAGAGTTATGGAATTCTTTTGAACGAGGGTTTCATGACAAATAGCGCTTGGTTCAGGCGCGCCGGCGCATCGGCGTTTTCCGATTGTCTGCCGTGGACCGCGAACCCATCGTGCATCGGAGTATCAGGGGGTACCGAGAATTGCTCGGTCAGAGACAATTCGACAGCTCTCTCCGTCTAGACTTGATTCCTTAAATCGGAAAGTCACCGCCGAACATCGGCGCGTTGCTCTTCGATTGTTCCTCGGTGGCCTCGTCTTTAATGCATCCCAATGCTCCGCAAGAACGCCATCTTGGATTCGGAGAATGTCTGCGGCGATCCAATTCACCGGCGCTCCAAATCCTGAAAAGCGTCCGTGCACAGTTACAAACTCACCCTCTCTGCTTGGGAGTGGGCTAGAACACAGCGAAGCGGAAGCATGGGAGCCTCCATAGCGTTGGCTGTGCTCTTTCGGAGAAACAGTTGGCATAGGTGCGGGGAAGCGAATCCTTCGCTACGGTATCTCATACTTGTCATTTCGGATCAGCTCGGATCCCGCGTTCGAATTCATTTTGGTGCGCTTGACTAGTCTCCTATACGGGAAGATACGTGAGTAATGTTCATCACGACGGCAGGAATTGGCAACTTTGCGCTCTCGCCTTGACTCTAGCGGCCAAGCGGCCAATGATCACGTGCGCGAGCCCTTCGGACTCGAATTCCTTCTCAATAGCGGTTGCATGATCGGCAAGCGAGACAGCCATTTCCTTGATGCGCTCCGAGAGTTCGGCACCGTTCAGGCGCAATTCGACTTCAAACTTCAGCCAGTTTCTTGAGCCGATATTTCTAAGTCGGTGTTCTCCGCCAATCTTCATGGCGAGTTTCGCCTTTTCAATGGGAATGGTCCGATACGGAAGGATGCTCGCCAAATCGCAGAAGGGAGCAAGTCGAACGATCCCGTTTGACCCCAGCAACAGCCCGAAGTTTTTGGCGTGGGCATCTGTTCCGGCGATTAGCCAATTGAAGATGATGGAGTCAACGAAAGAAGACGCGTCCTCCTCAGGGTTACCTGATTGTGTCCGAAGCAGTTCTACGATCTTCGCTGCGTTTGGTCCGCCGTCGCTCTCATATTTGCGCGTGGGATGAACACCAAGAGCTTGGCACATGTCCTCGTGGTGGATTCGCGACCAGCGATCTCCCTGTTTTATGCGGTCATAGCGCTCCACAACAATGGCAATCTCGTCCCCGAAATGCTGAACCGCTGAATTCGGAACGATCAGACCTACGGTTCTTGCCAGTCGCAGCGAGAAATGCTCGTTTTCTGCGTGTCCATCCCATTCCCCTCTGGGCGGCTTGAGGATGTGAGTCGTCGGCACTCTGCCAGATGGTACGCCCCAACGCTTCCTGTCGAACAGAAGAGCGGTCTTCGGTTGGGTTCCCGCCAGGCTGAACTGCCCTGTGTCTTGAGCAGTACGCCATTGCGAGTGATCGGCGCGTAATGTCCGCAACCGCTCGGCAACTTCCTCCTCACTGAGCCATTTGACTTCTCTTGAAGACGGTTCCTTCAGCAGAACTTCGAGGCGCTCCGGGCTGACGAACTGGACAGCGCCTGCACAGTCCTCCCCTACGTGCGTGAGCAGCCGAAAGACGTTCTTTGGCGATACCTGGAAACGTCTTCCCCAATTCTCAAGAACCCCATCATTGTCCGGCAGCAGACCCCATAGAAAAGCCTCGATGCGCGCGTGACCATGCTCCGCCGAACCCAACGGCATGGACAGCGATAACGGACAAGCGTCGGGATCCGTTCTCCAACTCTCGCGGTAGACGAACGAAAGCCGTGCATTTTTAAAGTGGACCGACCCTATTTCTTTACCGTCCAAAAGTGCGAGCAGTTCATTCGTCATGGCTGCTTCTTCAGGTTGGCGAGAATCTGATTGATATCCGCCTTCTTCGCTTTGGTCGCTGGGAATGGTTCCGTAGGAGATTCTGTTTTCAGATCGATATATACACGAGGCTCTTCAG
>JANXQR010000602.1 GCA_025353435.1 Acidobacteriota bacterium
CATGTGCTTCCCACGCAAGCCGGCCCAGCCGGGGCGCGTGAGCCGCACTATCCAGCGGAGAAGATCGCCATCGACAAGATTGTTGTTAATCCAAAGCTCGATGCCGCGCTGTTCACCAAGCCGCAGGTTCAGATGGCGGCGGAAAAGAAGTAGTTCGTTCGATTGAAGGGCTTAGTTCGTTCGGTTGAAGAGTTTTTTGTAAAGCAATAGCAGCAGTATCGGGGAGTAAAGACAAGACGGCCTGGGCCCAACCGGGGGGTTGGGTGAGCCAGCATAATCTTCGACTGGTACAAGGTCATTGTCGCTTCAGAAACTGGGTCTCGCCTCAGAACGTCAAAGCTGCGGATTCCAAGCCGGTTGGGTTGGGTCTGTCCGTAATGCATTGATTCTGTGCTCTTTGTCGTGACTTAGGCGTGCGGGGTCCTCACAGACTGGTCACTGTCTGGGGGTGGTGTTCATCTCCCGTCAGTACTTTATTGCGGGTGAAAAGGCGTCAGTCATGACCATGAATGAGTATTGGAATCGACCACTTTCTCAAGGAGTGCCCGGGCCCGCTGACCATCGCGGAGAGGGGCACAACACTGTCCTTTTTCAACGAGTTGCATCGAACGCTTCGCCAGAACTGGCGGAAGATGCGCAACTGTCCGATATGACGGTAGCGCAGTTCGTGGCCGCGCGCTTCCTGCCCGATCATGTCGCCGTCAAAACCAGCCCTGGTCGCCGGCACTATCACGCCATCCTGAAGCACGTCCTCACCCCGGATGAGGTAGAAACAATCTTTGGTGCGCCTGCCGAGGGCTCGCGATCCAAACTGCATCCCAAATCTGACTGGCCCTACATAAGCTCGGTGAAGCTGAGCGAGGCCAGCCCCGACCATGTGCAGCGGCTGATCGAAGCGGCGGTCGAGGGCGGCTACTCCTCGCAGACCATTCGCCACATCCGCAACGTGGTGGGCGCGGTATTCTCGCACGCGCTCCGTACCCGGCACTTCGTGGGCGACAACCCCGCAAGCCTGGTCACCCTTCCCGGCATGAAGCGCCGCGAATCGCACGCGCTCTCGCTCGAACAGACCATCAAGGTCCTGGAGCTGATGCAGTATCCAGAGAGGGAAGTGACTCTTTTCGCGATACTTACCAGCATGAACATCGCCGAGATCTGCGGCCAGCAGTGGAAGTACGTAAACCTGACCGAGCATCATCTGAGCCGCGAAGGCCAATCCATCCCACCCCGCAGCATAGTGGTTCGCAACCAATGGTATCGTGGCGAATTGTGCGCGGTGCCGGCCGGGCGCCGCAAGAGTATTCCGATTCCGCAGCTGCTGTTCTCGGTCCTGCACACTCTAAGCCGCACTAAAGCCAGTGGATGGAACGACTTCGTGCTGTCGACCAAGTCCGGACGGCCCATCAACCAGATCAACCTTGCCGCTCGCCGCCTCAAGAACATCGGCCGTGAGCTGGACATGCCCTGGATCTCCTGGCAGGTTTTGCGCCGCACGCGCGGCATCCTCGCCTACGAGTTCGGTACTCAGATTCAGCACGAACTGGCCAAGGCTATTCCGGTGGCTTCAGCCTCAAGTTCGCCCATCAGTGTCGTCAGCAAGGTATACGAGAAGCGGAGCTGAGCGCCCTCCCCAAAGCGCACGGCTTCTCATGCTGGTAGCGTTCCAAGTCCCAGCCGCGGACGGGTGACGGAGCCAGACTCCGGATCGGCTCGTAACCTCAAGCGGATGAACAGCTTATTATGGCGTTGCGGGAGGAGGGGTGGGACTTCCGAAGCCCGGGGCGCCGCTGTTTGTCGGCGGCTGAGGCGGCGGCGAGAATGGCATTCCCCCCCGGCCGCGGTCCGTCATGGGATCATAGACAAACTCCCACTCGGTGTAATGCGCCTTGGTCTTGTAAACCAGGATGGAGTCCTTGTCCAAGGCGGGCGAAAATCCAATAATGCCGGCTCCGCCAAGGACCGGGCCAGCGTTTAACAATCCAGACCCTGTTGACCCAGTATTGTTACCCGAAGAGTCCCCGGTGCCAGAGGTCCCCTGGTCTGGCGGCCCAAAAGCGCTTTGGAAACCAGAACCGCCGCCAATCGGAGATGCGCCGAGGATCCCTTTCCCGCCTGTCGCTGCCAATCCCGTGAGCACCGCGGATCCCATACTCAAAGGTTGGCCAAAGTAACCCATCGAAAGCGGCGCCCTGTTCTGTCCAAGCAGAACAGGCGTCCAATCGTCCTGGCCGGTCAACGGGTCTGGATACCTCTTGCGAAGAAAACGCATCATGTTGGTATCTTCAAGGGCATCCACATTGGGCGGATAATGCTGAAATTTGCGGTAGTACAGCTGCACGGCGCGAATGTACTGCTGGCCCCGATGCATGGTTTCCACTTCCTGGTCCCGCTGAATATCTTTGCGCACTTTAGGAACTGCGGAGACGAGAAGGATCATCATGACGGCGAGCATAATGATGACCGCGGCAAGAACATACCCTTGTTCCGCGGGGCGGGGATTCGACGCCTTCGGGATTGAAGTCATGGGACCTGCTCGCTCAGTTTGATGCGGCGACGGCAATGCTCTGGGTGTTGTTGTGGGACAGGTCGGTCACCTGAACGCTGGTAGGCTGAATGATTCCAACCCGGAACCGGTGGAACATGATGTCCCCTGTTTTGGCCATGAATATGTCATCCCCATGGGTGAAGAGCGCGGTGATGGTCTTGTCCTTGGTCTGGGTATATCCCAGATATTTCAGGTCCATCGCTGGTGGTTTCGGCGGTTCGACCGGTGCGGGGGGTGTGGCAGCCAAGTCAGCTGCCCGTCCCGACTCAAGCGCCGATTCAATCACAACCGGTGGCGCCACCGGAGAAAACACATCCCGGCCGGTACCAGAATATTCCACCATCTCACTGCGAGATAACTGGTCGATGCGAAGCACGGGGTCAAGCCGCGAACGGGTTGACTTCTTGGCCGGCGGTGCGAGCGCGTGAAGATTGGGAGTAGCGATGGGCTTGATTGCCGCCACGGGGGTCGAGGTCGACTTTCCCATGGAGTTGTAAATCTCCCAGCCTGCAATCGCCACGATGGCTATAGCCAGCGCCACCACCAGTTGCACCTGACGCTTGTTTTCGGTTCCGAGAGCAAGGGCCATATTAGTTGCCCTCCCTTCCGGTTCCCAGGGCAGGCGACGAAGTTTCCGCAGCCGGCTTCATCATGGGCAGACCGCTGGCGGCCGCATCGGCCGACCGCAGCCAGGTAGAGACCTTCAAGCGAAGATTCGCCTGTCCGCCCTGCTGGCCGTTGAGCTGCATCGCTCTGATAATAAAGAAGACCTGGTCCCGTTCTAACCCGTTTACGAAGCGCATCATCTGGGGATATTCCCCGCTGATTGAAGCGTCCATCGAGATCTCGGTCAGTTCCGGTCCGGGAGGTCCCTGCGAATAAGAGATTCGAGAAAGCCGGGCTCCTGAGTGCTGCTCCAATTCGGCGATCCGCGTGGCAATCAGCGAGTAGCTGGCGGGAATCCGGTTCTCGTAAAACGTTCCAATCCGATCTCGGGTTGCGGACACTCGCATATCCAGGCCGCGCAGCGGAAGGGTGTCAACCGTCAACGCTTCGAGCTGTGCCTGCTTTGCCTGAAGAGTTTGCGTGGCGGCAGCGTCATCGAACGTCCAGGCGTAAACAAGGCGGATGACCAGGCCCACTACAACGATGGACAACACCACGACCCCCGTCCAGTGCCAGGTCATGGGCGAGCTGAGTCTCTCGCTGAAGGCCGAACGACGTTCTGTTGTCATTTTTGACCTCCGGCGGGCTTACTCGGGGACGACTTTCCCATCATGGAGCGGGTAGCAGTGTGCGCGGGCGCCGCAGCAGGTGAGGCCTTCGCCGCGGCTGGCGGTTGTGTATAGCTGCCAGCTGGCGTCAGGTTGTAATCCGTCAGCAGGTCAAGATCCTCAAGACTGGAGGCTCTGACCGCCTGAACTTTCCCATTCGACCCGGCATCCGACTCAGGGCTTTCGCCAATGATGCGGGGTTTCCGGAACCGGTCGGAATGTTCCATGTTTTCCACCAGCTTGATGGTCTGCGTGCGCGGGCCAAGAACTCGAAGATGCAGAACGACTTGCCCGTCCTTGGAGCGGGCAGGCTCAATGGTGGTGATCTGAACCGGGCCTGGAAGGACGGTCTCAAGATCCTTCATCACCAGCGTCCAGGAGAAGGCTTTTTCGTCGAACAGCACGTTGAGCGCATCGGTTTCGTCCAAAACCTTGGCATTGGCCGGCTGCTGCATCATGGTCTCGTAACCCTGCCGTTCCTTCATCAGGTCGGCGACCGCTTTGTCCAGCAGGTGAGCCCGATCATAGGCGCGTTGATCGCGTTGCAGCACAAAGTGAAGAATCAACCCGACCAATAGAGCCGCCACGACCAGCCCGCCCATTACGACGCGCAGCTTCTTGTATACGTCCGTGAGGTCCGTGAAGGGGCGCGAAGCCAGGTTCAATGTAATCTTCATCGGTTTACCTCACCCCCACTTTGCGTGGCCTTTGGGCGAATCGTGCGGGGCCGCTGTTACCAATAATTCCAGCTGCAACGTTTCGGGCGTCATGGCCGAGTTGGCCTGATTGGGCACCGGAAGTCCACACCATGCGTAGCCGATCGAACTGCTCGCTGCGGATCACGGAACCCACGCTATAACCTCTCCAAACTCGGACGTCTGACTGCTCGCAAACGCTCATTCTCTTGAACTGATAACTGGCTTGAACGCCTATTTATTAATCTGCGGACGTTGCGAAGGTGCCGCGGCCGGCTTGTCGGCGGGTTGCGCCTGGTTCGGAACCGGTACCGCAGCCGCATCCAACTTCGCGGCAATCTTTCGATAACTCACTGAGTTCGCGGTTCCCAGATCAACCATCTTCTGGTTGTCGTCCGTAATTCCCGGCGTGCGCACCACGTGGGGAATAATTGCAAACACGATCTCGCTTTGTTGATGCTGCTTGTTCTCCTGTCCAAACAGATACTTCAGGATCGGAATCTTGTTGATGATCGGATATCCGCTCATCGAAGTAGACTCGGTATCGTTCAGGATGCCGGCGATCAGGTTCACTTCGCCATCCGCCAGGCGCGCTTCGTGCTCAATCCGGCGCTGTCCAATGGTCGGTTCGGTTACGCCGTCGATGGTCTGCTCACCGGTAACCGAGGAGACTTCAAGCGACATCTTCAGAGTGACGTCGTTCCCCGCGTGCACGTAGGGGGTGATGTCGATATTCACACCGACATCGATGTACTGGAACTGCGTATTTACGCCCTGGGTCAGACCGCTCTGGAACGACCCGGTAGCAATCGGAATGCGATCGCCGATCTTGAGCGATGCCTTCTCACTATCCATCACCCGGATTTGCGGGCGCTGAAGGACCTTGGTGTTGCTGTCGCTGGCCAGCGCGGTAAAGCTCGCTCCGCCCAGTGAGATGGCGATATCCCCCGCTCCCAGACCTGAAAACGAGTTCAGGTTGAGACTGGATCCGGAGCTGCCCGAAGTGCCAGTTCCGCTGGGCGCAATCGAAGCGCTCACAGTGGTGGGGAGATTGGCGCCCAGCGTCCTGATCCGGCCGCGGCTGACTTCCATCACCACTACTTCGATCACTACCTCGGACTTCGGCTTGTCAATGTCCGCCAGCAGCCTTTGCGCCAGCACCATCTGATCAGGTGTTCCGCGAATCGTAAGAGACCGCAGTTCCGGCGTCACCTGGATGGTTTTGAGATCAAGAATCCCCTTGAGAGTGCCGGCGGCCTGTTGCAGATCCGCGGGCGTGGCGGCATTGCGCAGGTAGAACGTCTTCATTACGTTCTGTTCCAGGTCCTTGCGCTTGCCGGTGTTGTCAGCCGCAACCATGATCGTATTCGAGGAAAGCGGCCGCCAGAATGTCTTCGACTGAACCCCAAGCATGCTGAGCGCTTCGCGGACCGTCACGTCCTTCAGCTCAAACGTAATCTTCAGGGGCTTGTATTCCGGGTCCATCAGGATATTGAACCCGCCCAGCTTTCCAATGGTCTTGTAGATGACGTCCGTAGTCGCTGTCATCTGAATCGAAACCGGGAAATCTGACTTGAAGTCCAGAGCAACAGGTCCAGCGGCGTCCTTTGCGTCCTGCTCCAGAACTGTATCTTCTTTCCCCTTGGGCGCTGTCTTGGTTATGATCTGCTTCTGGATTTCGTCAGTGGTCCGGCGGACCTGGCTCATGGCTTCAGAGTTGCTGGGATCGATTGCCGCTGCCAGGCGGAACTCGGTGAGCGCCTCTTCTTCCTTGCCTTCGTCGCGCAGCGTCTGCCCGGCGTGAATGTGCTGGCTGGATGCGAAAAACCTCATCCGCAGGTAGGATGCCATGTATCGTGCGTCCCCGGGTTCGGAGTCATGGGCCCTCTTATAAGCCTGATACGCGGCGTCGTAGTCGTTCTTTTTTTCCGCATGCTCGCCCGCCTTAAATTCAGACGATGCGCTGTCGGCGAGTGCTGGGACTACCAGCATCAACGAAAAAACTGCACAGAGGAAGACCCGAGATCGCATATGTTCGCCTCGAACGAGATGGCGCAATTGCCCTAAGCAGACATTCTAGATAGTAGGGGGCTTAAGGTCGTTGCGCCAGAGCAACGTGCTTGTTTTCAGCTGAAATGGACACAAAGAACCTTTAGTTACACCGGTTTCATTTAGGAACCAGATAGAACTGCCCCTTAACTATCGCTCACCACCTGGATTGGTAGTCCAATAAGAACATCAAATTCAGACTTAATCAATGCCCCGATTTTGCTATATCAGTCATAATTTCAACGATTGAGCCGATCCGGCGAGCAGCACCCGGCCCTTACTGAAGCCTATCGCTTCGGCGCCGGCCGCTGCATGGGCTTGACGGCCCCGCAACTCGAGCTCTTGAAAGTGGCAGACGTTTCGGAAGTCCACTCGACCGGCTGCAGTTCGGGTCCAACCTGAAACGTCCCCGTGAAATGCACCTTGCTCGTGGTATGTTCGCCGTCTGTCCAGGTTGATTCAAGCCGGCCCTTGCCCGTCATCATCCCAGTGCACACGTAATCAGCGGTGACCTTGCCGGCCGTTGTTACCCTGTTTTCAACCGTGCATTGCTTCCGCGATTGCGGCAAGGCCACACCGTAGTCGTCGATCATGTCCTGGGTCAGGCAATACTGCGTGGTATGGGTCCCACCCTGCAGCTTGTCCCCTTGTTCCCCGGGAACTTCAGGCGCCTTCTGCCATGTCATGGTGGTCTTGTATTCCCACAATCCAGCTTGCCGGGTTGTGGTTCCCGATAGCGCCAGCGATCCAAATCCAAGCCAGCATCCGACTGCAATCCAGCGGCGAGAGCTACGCATTCATCTTCCTTCCAAAATAAATACTCAAATAAATATTAAGACACGCGCACGATCGCCGTTATGCGCAAAACGGCCTCGTTCTCCGTTGGGAACTACTTGTTGCGGCGGAATGGATCCTGGTGAAGTTAGCGATCGGGTGCAATTGCGCTATCCGTCACTGAACTTCAAAACCAGCACAGTTCAGTCTCAAGCATGCCCTGGTAACGCGGGCCGTGCATGGCTGATCCCGCCGGGCTGGACACGTCTTCATGTCAGTCCCGGCGAGTATCCCTATTTATGGTTACAGCTCTATATCAACCTGCCGCTCGAGCCTCTGCGCATCGCGAATAACAACCGACTCGCGGCGCGGCTCGATGAATCCGTCTTCGCTCCACTTGGAAAGAATCCGGCTGATCGTGAACAGAGTCGTTCCCGTCATTTGCGCCAGCTCTTCGCGAGAGAGAGAAATCTGGATTCCGCCGTTTTGCTCCTTGCCAACCTGCTTCATCAGGCGAAGCATGGTGAGCGCCAGGCGCTTGGCAACCCGCTCTGTAGCGATCTCGCGGAATCTCTCCTCGAGCTCCTGCAGGCGGTTCGACAAAATCTGGTTGATGTTCTTGCGGATCTGCGGATGTTCCATCAGCACGCTCTGCAACCGCGAATACTCCCATACCAGGGCCTTCGACTTCTCCATGGCACGTGCGGAACAGGTGTGACTGCTAGTGGCTGATTCGGCCTGGACGCCTACTGCTTCGCCCTTGCCGTTCATCCAGAGAATTACTTCGCTGCCACCGGGACTCAACTGCGTCAGTTTCACGCTTCCGGCTTCAATGAGGACGAGTGACCGGACCGGTTGCCCCTGCATAAACAGGAGTTCGTCCCGGGCAAACATGCGCGCCCGTGCGGCCAATGCTATATCGCGACATTCTGTTTGGGTCAACCCTGAGAACAGAGTCGAATTGGACATCAGAACTACGCGGTCAGAGAGAGTTGGATCGCCAAGGCAAGGAACAGAAGTAGCAAAAGGGCGGACATCCGCCAAACGTGGTGAAGTCATCATTTATTTCCTCGAGCATCCGTTTTGGACGATTACGGGAACACGCCGTGAGTTCTTACATCACGGTCATGTCAATTTCCGAATGGCTTCAAAGGACGAGCGAGGGGGGCGCTCGAAAAAATACATCAATGTGTTCTAAACAGGTAAAACCCGCTTACACCTATTTGTGAAACACAACATCATCATCGTGTATCCGTCGTGTACTTGAAACGTTGAACCGTTGTCAAGACTTTTTACTCCGGTGCATATTACTATTTTCTACCGGACGTGATCTGTATCACACTGTCCCTTTCTGCCCAAACTTGATCGACCTCAAGTTCAAGATCAATTTTGAAACCAGCAGGAATCTCTGTGTGACATCACAGTTATAACGCGATTCGGGGAATATTCAATAACACTATTAGTTTGTTTTGGCACAAACAGTACCGGAATGATGCTTCGGAGCAAACTTTCGTACTCGCAAGTAAGCATTACTGATGAAGGGTCCATTCTGCCTGCCGATATCCATCCCGAAAGCGCCCCGCGGTGAATCTGTTAAGCGGGCTTCCACTGACCTGCAAGGGGCACTCCCAACACCGGCAAAAACAGCATCAAAAACGCCACTTGCTCAAAAGCAAATACTCAGATATGCGGATCGTGCTACGGTACGTCAAATAGGCATAGCACTGATTCCGGCCCCGGTCGCCGATTGCCGGATCGGTTCATTCACCTAGCGAGGGTTACCATAACCTCCACCTTCGGGTGATATGCATCACTCGACTTCAGATCCCACACTAGAGATTGTCGGCAGCCCGGCTTGCATTTTGGTACTTTTCAAATAGTTATATCTTGACTCGGCGCGAGAGTGCCGGGCTTTAGATCGTCTTAAACGTGCTCAACCACCAGGAGGGATGGTGCGATGAGGAAATGGATTTACATTGTTGGACTCTTCTTATGTGTCCTTGGCGGCTTGATAGCCGGTCGTATGCTCAATAAGCCACAGCAGGATCAGGCGCATCGCGTCCTTTACTATGTGGATCCAATGCATCCGTCGTACAAGTCCTCAAAGCCAGGCATCGCTCCCGATTGCGGCATGGATCTTGTTCCTGTCTATGCGGATTCCGCGGCAAACTCGATCGCTTCGAATAATTTGCCCGGCTCTGAAATCGCGTCCGCCGTTCAGCAGCTTTACGGCATTCGCCTCGCCAAAGCAGAAACGCAGGCTCAGCATCAGTCGCTGCGGCTATTTGGCCGCGTCAGCCCTGAAGACACGCGCGTCTTCCGCGTCGACTTTGGAGCCGATGGTTACGTCAAGGAAACCCACGACGATGCGGTCGGAACCCATGTGATGAAAGACCAGCATCTGGCGAGCGTTTACTCGCCTGACTTCCTGGCCGTGGCTGGAGGCTACCTGGCCGCCAACGAGCGCACGCCCGGTGCTCCAAACAACGCCAAGGATAATGCCACCGCCGGGACCGGACCCCAGAACTCCGCCAGCGTGCTAGCCCGTGCTGACCGCCTCCGCAACCTCGGCATGAGCGATACGCAAATTGACGAGATGACCCAGAACAAGAAGCTCCCCGAAGACGTCTACATCGTGTCTCCGGTTGATGGCTTCATCCTGACCCGCACCATCTCTCCGGGCATGCGCGTCGAGCGCCAGACTGTTCTTTACAGCGTGGGAGATCTCAGCAAGGTGTGGATCGAAGCCGAAGTCTTCGGCCGCGATTCGCAGTCCATTCATCCGGGCACATCAGTCTCGGTCACCTTTCCCGATTCCAACCAGGCAGTGCACGCATCCATCGTCGGAATCCTGCCCGATGTCGATCCCGTCACCCACGCTTTCAAGGTCCGCCTGGAAGCCGAGAATCCTGGATTCAAGCTTCGCCCCGGCATGTTCGTCAACGTCGATCTTCCGGTCTCGCTTCCTGCCGGAATCAGCGTTCCCGCCGACGCCGTCCTCGATTCAGGCCTCGAAAAGCGCGTCTTCGTTCAGACCTCCGATAACCACTTCGAGCCGCGCATGGTCGAAACGGGATGGCAAGTCGGCGATCGCGTTCAGATCGTCAACGGGTTGAAGGACGGAGACATGGTCGTCTCTTCCGGCACCTTCCTGGTTGATTCCGAATCACGGCTGCACTCGGACGCTAGGCAACCCGGTTCCGCCGCTATGCCGCACAGCAACGACGCAATGGAACACCGCATGAATTGAACCCCGACGGGGGTTCGGTTTGCCGTCACCCGACGGCAAACGATGCCTAGTGGAGGCCAAGGGTGATACCTCGGATTATTGATTATTCAGTTAGACATAAATGGGCCGTTATTCTCGCTGTTACCGTCGCGAGCATCCTCGGCTGGTGGTCGATTACACACTCCCGTCTCGACGCAATTCCTGACCTCGGTGATACCCAGGTCATCATCTTCTCGCGCTGGGATCGCAGCCCCGACCTCGTCGAACAACAGGTCACTTATCCGATTGTCACCACCATGCTCGGCGCCCCTCATGTCAAGACTGTGCGCGGAGTTTCGGACTTCGGTTACTCCTACGTCTACGTCATTTTCGACGACAATACCGACCAGTACTGGGCCCGCTCTCGCACACTCGAATACCTCACCGGAGTCCAAGGCCGGCTGCCAGAAGGTGTCAAGACCGAACTCGGTCCCGACGCCAACAGCCTTGGCTGGGTGTACCAATATGCGCTCGTCGACACCACCGGCCAGCACAGCCTCTCGGAACTGCGTTCTTACGAGGATTGGTATCTTCGTTATCATCTGCGCTCGGTTCCCGGCGTCGCTGACGTAGCACCCATCGGCGGATTCACCCGCCAGTACCAGGTCAACGTCGACCCCAACCGCCTTCGCGATTATGGCCTCACCATTTCGCAGGTAACAGACGCGGTGCGTGACGGCAATACCGAGTCAAGCGCCCGCATGCTCGACTTCGGCGGCACCGAATACATGGTGCGTGGTCGCGGCTACGCAACATCGATCGAGGACTTCGGCAACATCGCCCTTGCCACGTCTCAAAACGGCTCGCCCGTGCGCGTCAAAGATGTCGGCCAGGTCGTCGAAGGTCCGGACCTCCGCCGCGGCGTCGGCGACTTGAACGGCACCGGCGACGTAGTCTCCGGCATCGTCATTATGCGCAGCGGTGAAAATGCGCTCGATGTCGCTGAACGCGTCAAGACTCGCATCAAGGAAATCCAGGCCAGCCTTCCCTCCGGCGTCAAAGTCGTTCCCATCTACGACCGCTCTGAGCTAATCCATCGCACCATTGACAGCACCCGCGAAACCATCATCGAAGTCGTGGTCACGCTGGTCCTCATCGTTCTCGTCTTCCTGTGGCACTTCCCCAGCGCGTCCATTCCGCTGCTCACCATGCCGGCGGCCGTTCTCATCTCATTCATCCCGCTGCGCATGATGGGGATCAGCGTCAACATCATGTCCCTCGCCGGCGTGGCCATTGCCTTTGGCGAGCTGATTGACGCATCCATCGTGGTTGCCGAGCAGACCCACAAAAAGCTCGAACGATGGGAGCGCGACGGCAAGCCCGGACCGCATCGCGATGTGGTTCTCGGCGCCATCAAGGAAGTGGCCGGTCCCACATTCTTCGCGCTGCTGGTCATTGCCATCTCGTTCCTGCCCATCCTTACGCTCGAGGGCCAGGAAGGCCGCATGTTCCGGCCTCTCGTCTACACCAAGACGCTGGCCATGATGGTTGCCGCCGTGTTGGCCCTTACTCTGGACCCGGCCCTGCGCCTCCTGCTTACCCGGGCTCGCAAATTCGACTTCAAGCCGGCCTGGCTCAACCGCCTCGCCAACGCACTCCTGGTGGGAAGAATTACTCCGGAGGAGAAGAACCCCATCAGCCGCGGCCTCATGTTCTTGTACGAGCCGGCGGTCGCGTGGACACTCCGCCACAAGCGCATTGTCTTCGGCACAGCCGCTGCGCTGATCCTGGTCACCATCCCCGCTTTCCTTTCGCTCGGGTCGGAATTCATGCCGCCTATGGACGAGGGCGCCATCCTTTACATGCCCACCACCCTGCCCGGCATCTCCATTGCGCAGGCGCAGCGAGTGCTGCAATCTTCTGACCTCGTCCTCAAACAATTTCCCGAAGTCGACCAGGTTCTCGGCAAGGCAGGCCGCGCGGAAACCGCCACCGATCCGGCTCCGCTCTCCATGCTTGAGACGCTTATCACCCTCAAGCCTCGCGACCAGTGGCGCCATGTCCCCACCTGGTATTCGTCGTGGGCACCGGGCTGGGCGCAGGCCATGTTCCGCCACATCACGCCGGACACCATCTCCACCGAAGAGCTCATCAGCCAGATGGACTCCGCCCTCAAGATTCCCGGCCTCAGCAACGCTTGGACCATGCCCATCAAGGGCCGCATTGACATGCTCAACAGCGGCATCCGCACCCCCGTGGGCATCAAGATCTTCGGCGACGACCCAAAGAAAATCGACGAGATCGGCCAGCAGATGGCCGCCGTCCTGCCATCCGTTCCCGGAACGCGCGGAGTCTTCGCAGAGCGCACCAACCAAGGCTACTTCCTTGATGTCGTGTGGCGCCGCGACGATCTGGCCCGCTACGGCATCAGTATGAAGCAGGCGGAAGATGTCCTGTCCAGCGCCATCGGCGGAGAGAACGTTACCACCGTCTACCAGGGCTCGGCGCGCTATCCCGTCAATGTCCGTTACATGCGCGACTTCCGCAGCTCGCGCGACGCATTGGCCCACGTACTGATTCAGTCTCCGGCCGGCCGCCAGGTTCCCATCGACCAGCTGGCCGACATCCAGGCCGTCACCGGCCCGGCGATGATCCGCGATGAAAACGGCATGCTCGCCGGTTACGTCTACCTCGACATTGCCGGGCGCGACGTGGGCAAATATGTCGCCGACGCGGATCGCGCTCTGCAGCAGAAGCTGCACCTGCCCGCCGGTTACACCTTCTCATGGGGCGGGCAGAGCGAGTCCATGGCTCGCGCCAATCGTCGCCTCGCCATCGTTGTCCCCATCACGCTGGGCATCGTGATTCTGCTCATTTACCTCAGCACCCGCTCCTTCACCAAGAGCACCATCATCATGCTGGCGGTCCCGTTCTCGGCAATCGGCGCAGTCTGGTCGCTCTACCTGCTCCACTACAACATGAGCGTGGCCGTCTGGGTGGGACTTATCGCCCTGTTGAGCATTGACGCCGAGACCGGCGTCTTTATGTTGTTGTACCTCGACCTGGCTTTTGAAGAAGCCGTCAGCCGCGGCGAAATGAGAAACCTCGTCGACCTCCGCAAAGCCATCATGTACGGGGCCGCAAAGCGCCTTCGCCCCAAGTTCATGACCTTCGCCACTACCTGCATCGGCCTGTTCCCGGTGATGTGGTCCATTGGCACCGGGGCGGATGTGATGAAGCGCATCGCCGCACCCATGGTGGGAGGCATATTCTCGTCATTTGCGCTCGAATTGCTCGTGTATCCAGCTATTTACGAGGTGTGGCGGGGCAGGAAACTCGATCGAATTGAAGAAGAGGAACCCAGCGACGAACACGGGTTCCACGAGACAGAACTGGTGACAGCAAGTTCCTGATGTGAGAGATTCAAGTTAGGCTACGGCTCGTTTCCGGCTCGGGAAGCAAAATGAGGTGCAAAATGGGATCCACAACCCGTCAACAGGTGTTCAGGATTGTTCTGCTGTCTTTGGCTGCGGCCTCGGTTTGCCGCGCCCAGCAGACCGCCTCCCCGGTCGTCCCCGCCGCCACCGTTGGCAGCCCCGCCACTGCGCCTGCAAACCCAGATGCCACCACCGCTGACCCTGCAGAAGCACCTGCCGCTCCTCCGGAAGCCCCAGTGTTGCCCCCGAAAGTCGTTTGCACCGGTGATCAAATGACCATCGCCGCCAATAATTCCACCCTGTCAGCGGTCCTCGATGAAGTCCACCGCTGCATGGGTACAAAAATCGACCTTCCCGACGGCGCCGGCTCGAAGCGCATGTTTGATCGGATTGGCCCCGGTCCTGCTTCGGAGGTTCTCGATGAGTTCCTCAGCGCTACCGGATACAACTACGTCATCGGATCGTCCCCGACCAATCAGGAAAAGATTGAGTCCATCATGCTGCTGGCTCGGGTCGCCGACACGGCTTCCACCATCGCAGCGGTGACCGATGGGCGGACACTCACCCCGAACCGCCGGGCGTTCCTGCAGATGCGCCAGGCTGCCGTTCCGCATCCCATGACCGACGCCGACACCGCGGCCGCCGAAGCTACGGCACAGGGCACTGCACCGGCAACCGACCCGGCGCCAGCCGATTCCTCTGCAACCCCCACGCCTGCCACCACCACCGATGCCCCGCAGGCTCAGCCCACCCAACCGGGCGACGCAACCCCGGCCCAACCGGATTCGACGACCCCGCCTCCGGCAAACGTCCCGACAACCAATCCATCCACCGGCCGCCCCACAACCACCCAGGACCAGATCACAAACATGCAGCAGATGTTCGAGTTGCGCAAACAGCTTAACCAGCAGAACCAGCAAAACCCGAACCCGCCACAGCCCTGACCTGCCTTGGCCTGACCTTGCCTGACCTGCCCGGACCGGCCCCTCGAATTTGACGGCCGGAACGCGTATCCTCCTAGTTTGCCGGCGGATTGCAGGGGTTTGAGGTCTCCGCCCGGAGAACTCCCTGTATGCCCGTCCAGCGGGGAGGAATTCCATGATCACAAGACGCGACGTTTTTTCGGGATTGGCAGCCATGCCGTTCGCTGCGGAAGCGTTTGCCGCCCAGGAGCAGCCGGAGAAGCAGCCCCTCCTCGGCTCCACGGTCTTCCAATGGGAGGCCATGAAGCCGGTCAAGAACGACCATGGCGAGGTTCGCTCGCTCTGCAAGTCCCCAACCGCCACCGTCGACCAGTTGGAGATGCACGTCACCACTCTCGATCCGGGTCAATCTCCCCATCCGCCCCACCGCCACATCAATGAGGAGCTCATCATCCTCCGTGAGGGCCAGCTTGAAACCCTTTCTGACGGGAAATGGGTCAAAGTCTCGCCAGGCTCGGTGATTTTCAACGCCTCCAACAGCCTGCACGGATTGCGCAATATCGGTGCCATTCCAGCCGTCTACCACGTCATTAACTGGAGCCCTAACAAGAAGTTGGCGGCGGGCTGACTTCGGATGTGCCGACTTGCACCGGCGAAATATTTCCCTCAATTTCAACGTCAATTCGACCCTGCGGCCAACTCCGCATGCGCTGGATGAATCTCTATTTGTATGAGACTCAAATCGCAGTTTTCGGCGTTTCTGCTCGCTGGCGCCCTGGTGTGCACCCCAGGATTCGCAATGAGCCAACCCTTCAACCCGATCCAGGATGCCAAGCAGGACGCGAAGGACGCGGCCCACGACACCAAGAACGCCGTGAAAGACGCTGGCCACGATACAAAAGAGGGAACAAAGAAGGCCTATCACTCCACCAAGCGAGGCACCAAAAAGGCCTGGCACAAGACCAAGAACACCGTAAAGGGTGGAGTGGATGGAGCCAAGGAAGGCGCCAAGAAGCCGGAATAATCGCGCTCACCGTTTCGCGTTCCCATCTCCCCAGATTTCCAGATCGATCACGTCGATCCTCAGCCTGTACCCATCCCGCGGTTATTGCTGGAGGGGCTCCGGCTGAGGTTCTGGGCGCTGACTGTTCGGCGTCGTTTTCCGCAGCGCTGTGGTCAGCTCGTCGGCCTCGCGAAGGCTCGGAAACAGCGTTGACCAAATACCCGCCACCATCAGCGCGCCCACGCCGCCGATGACCGTGGCGCGCACCGCTCCAAACAACTGCGCAGTCAGCCCGCTCTCAAATTCCCCTAACTCGTTCGACGCGCCAATGAACAGCGAGTTCACGGCGCTTACTCGTCCCCGCATCTCGGGAGGGGTCGCCAGTTGAAGGAGCGAGCCGCGGATAATCACGCTCACCATGTCGGAAGCCCCCAAAACGGCCAGTGCGGCAAGCGATAGCCATAGGTTCCGCGAAAGCCCGAAGACCACGGTCGACGCGCCAAAAACAGCCACCGACGTGAACAGCCGCACTCCTGCCTTCCTCCGCAACGGAAACCGCGCCAACACCAGCGACATGCACAGTGCCCCCACCGCGGGAGCTGCGCGCAGCATTCCCAACCCCTTCGGACCGGTGTGCAGTAACTCATTGGCAAATATAGGCATAAGCGCCACCGCGCCGCCCAGCAGCACCACAAAAAGATCCAGCGAGAACGACCCCAGCAGCATCGGCATCGAGCGGACATACTGGAATCCCGCCAACATGACTTTGAGCGAAATGTCCCGGTGCTCCATGCGCCCCGGCCGCACCTGCAGCGTCCCGATCAGCACCAGGAACCAAACCAGCGAAACCAGGGTGCAGACATAGACAATGCCGGCGCCCTCGAGCCCAGTGCCGCCAAGGTTCATTCGCGCCAAAATCCCAGCCAGCGGCAGCGTAAATAGCAGTCCACCCAGCGCCGGCCCCAGCGTATTCGCAAACTGGAAGATCGCGCCGCCCCACGTCACCGCATTGACAAAATGCTTCTCCGGCACCAGGTGGGGGATGAGCGCGGAACTCGCCGGGCCGGAGAACGAGCGGCCCGTACCCACAAGAAACAAAACGGCATAGATCGGCAGTACGCGGTGGCTCCAGCGCAGGGTAATGGTCAGCAGGGCAATGGTGCATAGAATCTGCAGTGCGTAGCAGACCAGGATCACCTGGCGGCGATCGAAGCGGTCGGCCACATGGCCCGCCGGCAGCAGAAACAGCAGCCCCGGAAGAAACAACGCCAGCCCCGTATAGCCAAGATCCAACGGCCGGTGCGTAATCGAATACACCTGCCATGCCACGGCGACGGACTGTGCCTCCGCCCCGAGAATTACAGCCACTCGCGCCAATTGATATCGTCTGAAGTCGCGTGACGCAAAAGACTCGAGACCGCGCCGCGGCGGCCGTGAACCCGGGGAGGTCATCTATTTGCAGGTTACCAAAATACCCTCATGCCTGAAATGGGGCATTCGAGGGAAGACGGTTAAAAATCCTGATGTTACTCTTTCAGCGGGCGAAACAAACATGCTTGTCCCGGGCCGTAGTGCATCCTGAATCGCGTTTAATCGGCTGTAAGCCTTCCCATCGGCAGCGTTTCAGAGCTCCATCCCCCGACGCTCAAGCATACAAACAAACCATTTCAGCGAAGGAAAACCGGCCGGGAGCAACCCCCGGGTCCCAGGAGCCACTCCAACTTCCATGACACGCTCGCTCGACGAAGCCAACGACCTCTCCGCACTGGATGCCAGGGTCCTTCGTGAGATCCACACCGATGGTTGGCAAATCACTGGTGTCGTTGCACCCGAGCAGGAACAAAGCCC